>NZ_JBFXGV010000058.1:0-22067 GCF_050177655.1 Paenirhodobacter sp. | reverse complement strand
GCCTGCGCCCGCGCCTCCGAGGTGGCGATCCGCAGCGTCAGCGCTTCGAAGGAGCGCGCAAGATCGCCGATCTCGTCGTGACGCGCGGTCGGGAGGTTGTAGAGCAGCACGCCGGTGCGCGTGGCCTCGCGCAGCTCCGCCGTCATCTTTTGCAGCGGTGCGGTGAAACTTTGCGAGATCAGGAAGGCGAGCAGCACCGAGCTGCCCACGAGCAGCACGCCAAGCATCACCGTGCGCTCGCGCAGCGCGGTGAGCGGCGTCAGCTCGACCGCGCGGGGGCTGTAGCTCAGCAGGGCGATCCGGAAGGCCCCGTCGCGGGTCGGCAATGCGATCTGGGTGACATGGCCCAGCATTTCGCCCGCCTCGAAGGGGGCGCCATCGGGTCGCTGCAACGCCGCCTGCACCGTGGCATCGCCGAGCAGGGCGAGCTGCGCTGCCGTCGCCGGGGCGAAGCTGCGGCTTTCATGCGCATAGGCATAGGCGTCGCCGCTGGCCCCGCGCACGATCAGATCGACTGCGGGATGCACGCTTTCGAGCGTATGCTCGAGCAGGGCGAAATAGTCGATCTCCTCGCTGATCAGGCCGATCGTCTCACCGTCATGGCGCACGGGAACGACAAGGCGCAGCCAGCGCCGATGCGCGCGCTGATCCGGCCCGTCGGCGGGGGCGGCGGCGAATTCGCTCAGAGAAAGCTCGCCCTCGCCAAGGGTGAACCCCGCCGTGACATAGGGCGCGCCGGGATGCGCGCTCAGCAGATCGCGCGGGATCGCGCGCAGCTTGTCCTTCTGCCGGTCGGGATCCTTCTCGTCGAGGCGCCCCTGGGTCGAGCGGTCGACGCGCGCGAATTCCTGCGCGGCCGGATCGCGGGGGATGAAGCTCATCTGCATGAAGAACGGCCGCATCTGCATCACCGCGCGGAACGCCAGTTCGAAACGCGCGCGCCAATGCGCCAGATCGTTGCCGGTGACCGGATCCATCCCGCCGCCGTCGCGGGCGCGGACATATCCCTCCGGGATCGAGGAATTCGCCACCAGCCGCGCATCCGAGGCATATTGCTCGAGCGCGGTACGCAGCGGGTCGGCGACACTGCGCGCCTCCCAGTCGAGCCGGGCGTAGGACGCCTCGGTCGTGATTTGCGCGGCCTGTCGATTGGCGTACCAGAACAGCATCAGCGCGACGAAAGCCGCGACGACACAGGCCAGCAGCGCAATCTTCAGACGAATGGTCTGACCGGCAATCCGGTGCAGGAGGTCGGGCCGCTGTACAATTGCAGCGGGATCGGTCTCGAAATCTGGCATGGCAAGGGCCTCAAGGTCTTTGCATAGCGACTCACGTTACCGACAAACCCTTAACAAGATCTTCCCGCCGTTAGGCAGCCTCTCCCGCCGCCCCCCTGCGGCGCGATGGACCGTTGCCAGCGCCCCCGGATTTCCACTAGCCTGCCCACGGGAGCGAGGCCGGAGGACCGAGTGAAGCGATCGCCCGCAGGCAATCAGGCCCGGCAGAAGGCCGCGCAGATCTTCGCGGTTTTCGCGATGCTGCTGCAGGTCGCCTTCTTCGCCGACCATCTCGGCGCGAGCCTCGCGGCCGAGGTCGGGCGGGCGGCGCCGGGTGCCCGGCTCGGGCTGCTGCAAATCTGCACCGGCGAGGGCGTCGCCTGGATCACCCCCGACGGCCAGCGCGTCGCGGAGCCGGGCGCCACGCCGGGCCCCGCGCAGGGCCATGCCGGCACCAGCTGCCCGGTCTGCGCCAGCGCGAGCGTGTGCAGCTTCGCCGCGCCGCAGGCCGCGCAACTGCCGGTTTTCGTTGCCGATCTCGTCGCGCAGCCGGCGCTTGTGCTGCATGACCGCGCCCCGCATGCGGCGCGGCGCGCCCGCGTCACCCAGATCCGCGCGCCACCGCGCGCCTGAGGCAAGCCATCGCGCTCCGACCGGGCCGCCCGCGCGGCCGGGAGCGTTTTCGCCAGCACATTCAAGGCCGACCGGACGGACGCCGCGGCGCCACCGGGAGGCGAGGAGACCCATCATGAACCGTCGCAATTTCCTTCTGACCACCTCCACCGGGATGGCGCTTGCCGCCACCGGCGCGCGCGCCGAAATGGCGATGATGCCCGAGGAGAAACCGGTCTCGCCGATGCAATGGACCGACGAGAACGGGCTTGCCCGCTTCCTCAAGGTCGATACCGCGCCGCTCGAGAACGAATACGAGAAATATCCGCGCTGCCCCTACTGCGGGATGATGCGCAAGATGTATTCCTTCTCGCGCCATCTGATCGTCTATGCCGATGACACCGTCGACGGCACCTGCTCGCTGCATTGCGCGGCGATCTCGCTTTCGCTCAACATGGACCGCGGGCCGAAGACGATCTACGCGGGCGATGCGGGGGCCGAGGGCGATATGAAGCCGCTCGCCGATACCGCCGCGATGACCTATGTAATCGACCCCGACAAGCCCGGCACGATGACGGCAGTGTCGAAATTCGCCTATGCCGATGCGGAAAAGGCGAAGGCCGCTGCGGGGCCGAACGCGATGCTCGTGGGCTTCGACGAGGCGATCGTCGCCGCCTATGCCGATATGGCGAAGGACACGATCAACATCCGCAAGCGCCGCGCCGAGAAGCGCGCCGCGATGAAGCAGTGATCCAGTGATCCCGCTGTCCGGGGCCTTTCGGGGCCCCGGATCCGGAAACGCGCGAGGAATATATGTGCCGCCATCCCCATCCGACCGCTGCCCGCAGCGGATTGAAACGTCGCTCCGCCCTGCAGCTTCTGGCCGGGGCGGCGGCGATCCCGCTTGTGCCCCGCCGCGCCCGCGCCGAGGCGGCGCCGATCGAGCTGCCCGCGCCCGGGCCGCGTGACATCTGCCCGGTCTGCGGCATGTTCGTCGCGAAATATCCCGAATGGGTGGCGACCGTGCTTTATGCCGACGGCCATGCCGATCATTTCGATGGCGCCAAGGATTTCTTCAAATATCTGAAGGATATGCCGAAATATGCCAATGGCCGCAGCGCCGATGCGATCACCGGCATGGGGGTGACCGATTACTATTCGATCGCCCGGATCGAGGCGCAGGGCGCGCTTTATGCGGTGGGTTCCGACGTGCTCGGCCCGATGGGGCATGAGCTCGTGCCACTCGCGACCGAGGCCGATGCCGCCGATTACATGGCCGATCACCGCGGCAAGCGGCTCGTCACCTTCGACGCGGTGACGCCCGAGTTGCTCGCCGCGCTCGACGCCGGGCGCTTCGAATGAGCGCGGCGGCGGGGCGGCGGCCGACGACGCCGGTCTTTGCCGGTTTCGCGGCGCTTGGCCTGCTGGTGCTGGCCGCGCTCGCCCATGCCGGGCTGAGCCTGGGCCCGGGCCGCGCGCGCCTTGCCGCCGAGGCCGATCTCGTGCGCCGCCTCGGGCTCAGCGATGCCGCGCTTTTCACCGAGGCGCGCTACACCCGCCACCCGGCGCTCGCCGATCTCAACACCCCGTTTCAGGACCATCCGATGGGCTTTGACCATTTCCCCTCCGCCACCGCGATGCCGCTGCCCGATCTGCCCGCCTCCGGGCGGCTTGGCTTTTCCGCCGCGGAGGTCGCGCAATGAGGCGCTGGCTCGCCCGGCAGCGCGCGCTGGCCGATTACACCCTTGCTGCGCTCGCCCGCCGCCGGGGGAAGAACTTCGCGCTGATCGCGATCTTCGCGCTGGTGATCTTCTTCCTCGCCTCGGCGATGTTCTTCGCGGGCGCGCTGCGCCACGAGACCGGCCTCGTGCTGGCCGAGGCGCCCGAGCTGACGGTGCAGCGCCTGACGCTGGGACGACAGGATCTGATCGACGGCGCGGTGATCGCCGAGATCGGCGCGATCCGCGGCGTGACCGGGGCGAAGGGGCGGCTCTGGGGCTATTTCTACGACCGGATCGACGGCGCGAATTATACGGTGATGGTGCCCGACGATCCGGAAATGACGCCCGCGCCCGGCCAGGTGCTGATCGGCGAGGGGATCCCGCGCGCGCGCGGCTTCACCTGGGCGGGGGCGCCGCTCTTTCTCTCGCGCACCCCGGGCGATCTGGTGAAATTCGAGGTGATCCGCACCTTCGGCCGCGAGAGCGCGCTGATGACCGCCGATCTCGTGCTGATGAACGAGGCGGATTTCCGCAGCTTCTTCGGCATCGCGCCCGGGCTTTACACCGATGTCACCGCGCGCGTCCGCAACCCGAACGAGATCGCGAAGATCGTGGAAAAGGCCTCGCGCGCCCATCCCGAGCTGCGCTTCGTCACCCGCGGCGACATCGCGCGCACCTATCAGAAGCTTTTCGACTGGCGCGAGGGGCTGCTCGCGGCGCTTGGTGGGGCGGCGCTGCTCGCCTTCGCGATCTTTGCCGCGGAAAAGGCCTCGGGCCTTTCCGCCGAGGAAGCGCGCGAGATCGGCGTGCTGAAGGCGGTGGGCTGGGACACCGGCGACGTGATCGCGATGAAGCTTTGGGAGGGGGGCGTGGTCGCGCTGGCGGCCTTTCTGATCGGCACACTCGCCGCCTATGCCCATGTCTTCCTCTTCTCCGGGCGGCTCTTCGCCCCGGTGCTGAAGGGCTGGTCGGTGATCTACCCCGATTTCCCGCTTTCGCCGCAGCTCGATCCGCTTTCGCTGACCACGCTCGCGCTGCTCACGATCGTGCCCTATATGGCCGCGGTGCTGGTGCCGATCTGGCGCGTGGCCTCGGCCGACCCCGATGCCGTGATGCGCTGAGGTGCCGCGATGATTTCCCTGACCCAGGTTTCCAAGATCTATGCCGAGGGGCGGCCGAACCAGGTCACCGCGCTTTCGGGCATCGACCTCACCATCGCGCGCGACGCGGTGACCGTGCTGCGCGGGCCCTCCGGCTCGGGCAAGACGACGCTTCTGTCGCTTGTCGCCTGCATGGCGCGCCCGACGGCGGGGCGCGTGACCCTCGACGGCGAGACGGTCTCTGGCCTGCCCGAGCGCTTTTTGACCGAGCTGCGCCGCACCACCTTCGGCTTCGTCTTTCAGCGTTTCAACCTGATCCGCGGGCTGAGCGTTCTGGAAAACGTGATGCTGCCCGCCGCGCCGCTCGGTGCGCCGCATGCGCAGGTCCGCGCCCGCGCGCTCGAGCGCCTCGCCGCGCTCGATCTCGCCGACAAGGCGGGTACGAAGGTCGAGCATCTTTCGGGGGGCGAGACCCAGCGCGCCGCGATCGCGCGTGCGCTGATCAACGATGCGCCGGTGCTGATCGCCGACGAGCCCACCGCGAACCTCGACACCGCGCTCACCGAGCGTTTCCTCGAGATCGTCGCCGCACTGCGCGCCGAGGGGCGGACGGTGGTGATGACGAGCCACGATCCGCGGATCTGGGGCGCGGAGGGGGTCGATGCGGTGGTCGAGCTCGTCGACGGGCGGATCGCGGGGGAATACGCATGATCTTCCAGACGCCGATCCTCGCGCTTTTGCTCGTCGCGGCGCTCGCCGCGGGCACCGCGCTCTGGAGCGGGGGCTTTGCCGTCGCCGTGCTGCGGCGCTGGGATCTGGCCGACATGAGCCGCGCCCAGCTTGCGCGCGAGCGGATGACGGAACTCGTCTCGACGCTTTTCGGCGCGGTGATGATCGCCGAGCTCGCGGCGCTTTTGCTTTTCGTCTTCAACGCCGACCGGATGGCGACGCTTTTCGTCGGCGCGATGTGCGCGGTGGGCACGCTCAACGTGAACGGCTACGGCTTTCCGGCGCTGTACCTCAAGATCGCGGTCTTCTTCGCCGCGACGCTCTGGCTGATCCTCGACCGGGCCGACCGGCTGGGCCGCGACTACCCGCTGACGAAGGTGAAATATGCCGCGCTCCTCGCGATCGTGCCGCTGGTGCTGGCCGACGGCGCGGTGGAGCTTGCCTATTTCCTCAACCTGCGCACCGATGTCATCACGTCGTGCTGCTCGAAGCTCTTCACCCCGGCGAATGAGGGGATCGCCGACGAGATGGCCGCGATCGACCCGGGCGTTGCGCTCTGGCTGCTCGCCGGGGCAGGGGCGCTGGTCGCGCTCACCGGCGGCGCAAGCCTTGTAACCGGGCGGTTCCGGCGGCTCTATGCCCTTGTTTCGGCGGGGTTCTTCGCGGTGGCGCTGATGGCGGTGGTGGCGGTGATCTCGGTCTATATCTACGAATACCCGAACCACCATTGCCCGTTCTGCATCCTGAAACCGGAGTATCACTATTTCGGCTATGCGCTTTACGTCCCGCTGTTCTTCGGCACGGCGACGGGGCTTGGCGCCGGGGTGCTCGCGCCTTTCGCCGCCCGCCCGAGCCTGCGCGTGGCGCTCCCCGCGCGGATCCGGCGCCTTACCGCGCTCTCATTGGCGGGGTTCGCGCTTTTCGGCGCGGCGACGCTCTGGGCGATCCTGGGCTCGAACCTGATCCTCTTCGGCTAGGCCTCCGCCACGCCCTTGCGCGCCCCGTCGAGCGCGGCGATGCGCGCCTCGGTCTCCGGTTCGGCGATCAGATCGCCGAGCGGCGCGGCGAGGCGGCGGCGCCAGTTCGGGTGCTCGTCGATCGTGCCGGGCAGGTTCGGCTGCTCGGGCAGGGCGAGGATATCCTCGAGCGGCGCAATCGCGAGCCGCGCGCGGGTGCGCCCGATATGGGCCAGCGCCTGCTTCACCGCGGGCGCCGGATCGTCGGCCTCGGGCCGCGGCCCCGGCGCGCCGAAGGTCGCCCAGAGACGGCCGCGATCCCAGTCGCGTTCGGTCTCGGCGGCCGCGCGGCTCACCCCCTCGGGCAGCCGGCCAAGTTTGGCCGCCCAGTCGAGATCGCGCCCCGTCCACCAGCCCGCGACCGTCGCCGTGTCATGGGTGCCGGTGACGGCGAGGCTCATCTCGGGGTAGTCCTGCGAACCGATAAAACCGCCGTCCCAGGCGCGCTCGAACCAGAGCACATGCATGCCGGGCATGCCGCGCGCCTCGATCGCCTGCGAGAAGCCATAGGGCTTCGTGCCGAGATCCTCGGCCACGATCAGCGCCTGCGCGCGATGCGATTCCAGCGCGCAAAGCCGCATCATGTCCTCGAACGGATAGGCGAGATAGGTGCCGTCCTGCGAGCCATGCCCCTCCGGCACGACCCAAAGCCGGGCAAGGCCGAAGGCATGGTCGATCCGCAGCCCGCCCGCGCGCGAGAGCGCCGCGCGCAGCATCGCGATGAAAGGGGCGAAGCCGGTCGCGCGCAGCCCCTGCGGCGAAAACGAGGTGAGCAGCCAGTTCTGCCCATGCGGCCCGAGCGGATCGGGCGGCGCGCCGATCGTCAGCCCCTGCAGCAGCGCCTCGCGCATGCCCCAGCTGTCGGAACCGCCGGTGTTCACGCCGACGGCGAGATCGGCGAGCAGGCCGATCTTCATCCCCGCGGCCTTCGCGCGCGCCTGCACCGCCGCCAGCCCCTCGCGCGCGCACCATTGCGCGAAAGCGTGGAACTCGACCTCGGTCGCGTTCTCGCGGGCAAAGCGCTTCACGGCGGGGCTTTCGGGGTCGTGCAGCTCGGCGGGCCAGAGCTGCCAGCCCCAGGCGCCGGTCGGGCGATAGCGATGGTCGATCGCGTCGAAAAGCGCGTGGCGGGCAAGCGCCGGCCCCTCGGCCGCATTCGCCGCCTTGATCCTGCGTCGCTGCGCCGGGCTGAGCCCGTCGAAGACCGCGCGCAGATCGGAGAGCCGCTCAGGCATCGCGCCGGCCCAGTCGATGAATTCCCCGCCGCTCGAATGTTCGGGCAGCGCCGGCAGGCCGAGCAGTGCGGGATCGCCCATCGCGGTGTTGAAGAAGGTGCGGCTCGAGGGGGAATAGGGGCTGAAATCCTTGCCATAGCCCGGGAAGAGCGCATGCACCGGGTTGATCATCAGCGCATCGGCGCCGCGCGCGGCAAAGAGGTCGACCGTCTCGGCCAGCGTGCCGAAATCGCCGAACGCCCCCGCGCGCGCGCCGCGCAGCGCCGGGATCTGCACCGCCGGGCCCCAGAACTTGCCCGGGCCGATGTCGTCGAAGGTCATGCAGCGCGGCGGCGCGACGGCGAGGGTGATCGCCTCTGCGCCCAGCGCCAGCGTGTAATAGCCCGGCACCGCGATCGGCGGCAGCGCGCCCTCGACCAGCGTGAGCCGCGTGGTCACGCCATCCTCGCCGGTGATCTCGGCCGTCTTGCGGCGCGCGGTGAGCCGCGCGGGCAGGGGCGTCGGGCGCCCGGTCTCGGTGGTGAGCAGCTTCGGCACCGCGCGCGCCTCCGCCTCGATCCGGGCGAGCGAGCGTTTCTGCGCCGCCTCGGTCTCGGCCTCATAGCCGAGCGCCTGGATCACCTGCGCGAGCCGTTCCTCGGGGATCTGCAGATCGTTGCCGAAGATGTCGTGCCAGCTGCGCGCGACGCCAAGCGCCTCCGCAAGCGTGTTGATCCGGTCCATGCGCCCTCCGCCAGCGGTGTTTCCTCTGCCCAAAGCCGACGATAGCCGCAGGATGCAGGGGCGGCAATGCGCCTGTTGCAGTGCAGCGAAGATCGTCTAGGTTCGGGTGGGGGAGTGGAGGACGACATGCGGATCGGTCTGGTCGGGCTTGGCGCGATCGCGCGCAAGATGCATCTGGAGGTGTTGGCACAGGCGCCGGGGTTCGATCTCGTCGCGGTGGCCGACCCAGTCGCGCGGCACGCGCATCTGCCGAGCTACGCAAGCCTTGCCGAGATGCGCGCCGCGCATCCCGATCTGGAGGCGGTGACGCTCTGCACCCCGCCGCAGGGGCGCTTCGCGCTCGCCTGCGAGGCGATCGCGGCGGGGCTGCATGTGATGCTCGAAAAACCGCCGGGCGCGAGCGTCTCCGAGGTCGAGACGCTGGCGGCGCTCGCCCGCGCCCGCGGCGTCACCCTGTTTGCGAGCTGGCATTCGCGCGCCGCCCCCGCGGTCGAACAGGCGCGCGATTTCCTTGCAACGACCGCGGTGCAGTCGGTGCGGATCGACTGGCGCGAGGATGTGCGCAAATGGCACCCCGGGCAGGGCTGGATCTGGGCGCCGGGCGGGCTTGGCGTCTTCGATCCGGGGATCAACGCGCTCTCGCTGCTGACCGCGATCCTGCCCGAGCGGCTGCATGTCACCGCGGCCCGGCTCGAGGTGCCGGCGAACCGGCAGGCGCCGATCGCGGCGGAGCTCGCGCTCGCCACCGCCTCGGGGGTGACGGTCGCCGCCGTGTTCGACTGGCGCGAGACCGGCGGCGAGACCTGGAACATCGCGCTCGAGACCGCGCGGGGGCCGGTGCTGATCTCGGGCGGTGGGGCGCAGATCTCGGGCGCGGGGGAGATGCGGCCCGCCGCGCTCGACGCGGAATATCGCGCGCTCTACGCGCGGTTCGCGCAGCTCGTCGCGGCGGGGCAAAGCGACGTCGACCTCGCGCCGTTGCAGCTCGTCGCCGACGCCTTCCTGCTTGGCGCGCGGATCGCGACAGACCCGTTTCTCGACTGACCCCTGGCGTCACCGCCGGGCGCATCCGTGCCTGAAACGCACGTCGAGGAGTGATTCGCGGCGGCACTCCTCGCGGTGCCAACCCGGAACCGCCGCAAAGGCCCCCGGCACCCCGCTTGCGCCGGTCGCCCGGTCCGCGAGCCGCGCTCGGACGCCCGGACAATTTTCGGGCGCTCCTGCGCTGCCTTGGTCTTTCTCTTGAAATCTCGGCCTTTTCCAGGCCCGCAACGGTGCGATTTCGCGCCGCTGCGCGGCCGGGATTTCGCCGGAATGGGGGTGTGATTTCCGGGCTGTTCGCGCCCTGATTGTGGTCTTGTCAAAATCAAAACCTTACGTAAGATGATGATACGGAGGAGATGTTGAAACGCAAATTTACAGGAGACATATCGTGCATCTCGTGACCGGAAACCGCTTCGAAGACTTCTCGAACGCCGTCGGATCGCTCCCGGCCAGCCAGGTTCTGGCAAGGCTCTCGGGCGAGGACGCCCTGCAGGACATCGTGCTCGGGCAGGGCATCTCCGACGAGGAACGTCAGATCCTGAAACTCCTCGTGAAGGCCTGCGGCGGGCGGGTGCATGACCTCGCCGCCGACGACCGGCGGGCCGGGCGCAGCGTCTGCCACAAGCATTACGCGCAAAACCAGCTGATCTCGCTGCCGCGCCCGGTCGGCAAGGATGTCTTCGAGGCCGATCTGCTGCTCGACGATCGCAACGAGATCCTGTCGGATCACCTGACCGGTTGCCACCTGCAGGGCATGCTGCTCGTCGAGGCGACGCGCCAGATGTTCATCGCCGTGGGCGAGACCCAATATCCCGAGCTCGACGTGCCGAAGGATGCCTATGTCGTCTTCGACCGGATCGAGACCCGGTTCGAGACCTTCGCCTTCCCGCTGCCGACCGTGCTGCGCCAGACCGTGACCTCGACGAAGACCGACCGCCCCGGCCGGGTCGGCTTCACCGCCGTGGTCGAGCTGACCCAGCCGCAGGGGCGCGTCGCGCGCTCCGAGGTGAGCTATACGATCTTCGATCGGGCCGCGTTGCAGCCGAAGGAGGAAAAGCTCGCCCGTCTCGCGGTCGAGGCGGTGATGGCGCAGCTTGGCGGGACGCTGACCGTGGCGCCGGTCGCGGCTGGCGCCACGGCGCAGATGGTCGCCAGCGTCTGACCTGAGATCGGAGCAACCGTGATGACAGCCTTTGCCTTTTTCGATGTCGACGAGACCCTGGTCTCCGAGAAGACGATGTTCACGATCCTCGCCGCCATCGGCGAGGAGATCGCCGGGCTCGATCCGGCCGGCGTGATTGCCACGCTGCACGAGATGCGCGATCGCGGCATGCCGCGGTCCGAGGTCAACCGGCAGTTCTACCGCGCGCTGAAAGGGCTCGACCGCGCGCAGGTCCGCGAGATCGCGGCGCGCCATGTCGCGGCGCGTCTTGCGCAGATCGACCGGCCCTTCCTGATCCCCGGTCCCAACGACCTGCTCGTGCATCTGCGCGCGCGGGGGCTGCGCCCGGTCTTCGTCTCGGGCTCGGCGGTCGATTTCCTCGAGCCGATCGCCCGGGCCCTCGGCGTGACCGAGATCCTGGCGACCCGTCTCGAGGAGGTGGGCGGCGTCTATACCGGCGAGATCGCGGGGCGCTGCATGATCGGCGCGGGCAAGCGGGAGGCGGTGCTCGAATTCATGGCGGCGCGCCATGCGGTGCTGGCCGATTGCCATGGCGTCGGCGACCATCTGTCCGACGCGGAGTTCCTGTCGATCGTCGGTCATGCCCATATGGTGCGCGGCTCGGCCGAGGCGGAGGCGCTTGCGGCCCGCAACGGCTGGCAGCTGGTCGATCCGGGCTTCTGCACGGAGGTGGCGGCATGATCCGGCTTCTGACCTCGCCCTGCGCGCCGAAAGCGGTGCTGATGACCGGGCTCGCGGTCTGGATGACCGTCGCCGCGCTCAACAACGCCACCGATCCCGCGACCAACATGACCCATCTGCGCACGATGCTGTCGATGGATCAGCTGATCGCCGATCCGGTCTTCGGCAACGGGCTGGAATGGCGCTCCTGGGGCGGGTTCCCCATCGGGGTGCTGCTGGCCGCGATCATCACCTGGCAGGCGGCCACCGCGCTGGCGCTTTGGGTTGCGGCGGTGACGATGATCCGCGCGGCCGGCACCGCGGCGCTGGCGCCGAGGGCGACCCGGCGCGCGACTCTCGCGCTGACGATGTTCATGGCGATGTGGCTCGTCTTTCTCTCCGGCGGGCTCTGGTTCGGCTACTGGATGAAACAGGGGCCGATCCAGGGGGTGCATTTCACCATGCTGGGCGTCGCGCTGCTGAGCCTCCTTTTCATCAACCAGAGCGCCGGCGACCGCGGCACCGCCGCCTGACCCCGGGGGTGGCCGGAGACCGGCCACCCTCACGACGCTTGCGAAGATCTCTGCGGTCGGATAAAAGTGAAAGTTGACGTAAGAAATAGGAAAGATCCGCAGATGACTGCCATGAAAATCGGTGAGCTGGCCAAGGTGGCCAATGTCAGCCAGAGGACGATCCACTATTACGAAGACCTCGGCCTGATCTCCCCGATGGAGCGGGAGGGCGCCAGCCACCGGCTCTACGAGGAGGAAACGCTGGCCCGCCTCGAAAAGATCGCCGCCTTGAAGAAGCTTGGGCTCAGCCTCGAGGAGATCGGCTCCGTCATCGAGCTATACTTCGGGAAAGACGACGAAATCCTGGCAGGCAAGCAGCGCGTCATCGAGATCCTTCGCGATCAGCTGAAGAAGGTCGACGCCCAGATCGACGAGCTCGCCTCCTTCCGCAGCGACCTGATCCTGAATATCCGGCACATGGAACGGCTCTACGAAGAGTACCGTCCCGACACCAGGGCCTAGGCCGGGGCTTGTCAAAAGCCGTGGCCTGCGCTAAATCTACAGTCAACGTAAGATGGAGATAAACGGCATGACACGGCAACTCTACGTCCTGATGGGTTTTCTGATGCTCACCGCGCTGCTCGTGGTAGGGCAGCTTTACGTCGTGATCCCGCTCACCGGCGCGATCGCGGAAACCTTCTCGGCCTCGCCGAGGCTCGCGGCCTGGTCCGGCACCGCCTTCGGCTTCGCCTATGCGACGGGGTTCCTGATCTTCGGGCCGCTCTCCGACCGCTACGGGCGCCGCGTCGTGCTGCTCACGGGGCTCGTCGGCACCGCCGTCGCCACCGCGCTCGTCGGCATCGCCGAGACGATGCCCAGCTTTCTCGCCGCGCGTGCATTGCAGGGGCTGATCGCGGCGAGCTTCCCGCCGGTCGCGCTGTCGCTGGTGGCCGAGGCGCTGCCGCCGCAGCGTCGCCCGCTCGGGGTTTCGCTGATCAGCTTCGCCTTCCTTGCCGCGGCGCCCTTCGCACAGTTCGGCGGCGCGGCGGCCTCGGGTTCGCCGAGCCAGCTGATGCTGGCGCTCGCGCCCTTCTACCTGGTGATGATGCTGGGCCTCGCGCTCAGCCTGCCGAAGGGGGCGGGCGCCGCCCATGCCGCCCAGGCGACCGAAGCAGTGGATGGCAACAAACTCCTGCACAACAAGAAGGTCGTTTCCGCCTGGATCGCGGCGCTCACCGTGCTTTTCGGCTTCGTGACATTCCAGGTCGCCACCGTGCTCGGCGCGGGCAGCTTCGATGCGCAGCTGGTGCGCCTCGCCGGGCTGCCGCCGCTGGTGCTGAGCCTTTTCGCCGCGCCGATCTCGGCCCGTTTCGGCGCCGCGAGCACGGCGCGCATCGGTCTCGTCATCGAGGCGGTGGGGCTTCTGCTGTGCGTCAGCGGGGCGCCGATGATGGTGCCCGCCGCGGCGCTGGTCTCCGCCGGGGTCGCGCTCGCCGTGCCCGGGCTGATCGCGACGATCGCCGGCGCGGCCGCGAACCGCAACCGC
Organism: Paenirhodobacter sp.; assembly: GCF_050177655.1. Classification (NCBI taxonomy): domain Bacteria; kingdom Pseudomonadati; phylum Pseudomonadota; class Alphaproteobacteria; order Rhodobacterales; genus Paenirhodobacter; species Paenirhodobacter sp. The sequence goes on along the minus strand of NZ_JBFXGV010000058.1, from coordinate 8,709 downwards.
GGCATGGCGCTTTCGGTCTATACCTTCACGCTTTTCGTCGGCGCCTCGCTCGCGCCGCCGGTGGCCGGGGCAATCGCGCCGCTCGGTGCGGCGGTGCTCTTCGGCCTGCCTGTGGCGCTGCTGATCGTTGCGCTCGTCGCCGTCACGCTCTCCTGCGGCGGGTATCCGCTCGGCCGTCAGGCCAATGCCTGAGCCCGCAGGAGACCGATGACATGAACGTTCGCAGTTTCGTTTCCGCCCTCGGGGTCGCTCTCGGCTCCATCCCGCTTCACACCCCGGCACTCGCCGGAACGGAGGACACCATGCAAACCCAGCTCACCGCACGCCCCGCCGAAGAGATCGTCGCCACCGTCCTGCCCGCGGGCTATCGCAAGAGCGCGACGCGCGCGGTCACCGTCGACGGCGAACCCGCGACGCTCACGCGCTACAGCCGCGAGGATGCGCGCAACGCCGGGCTCGGCGGCGAGCATTTCAGCACCGTGATCGCCGCCGACGGCCGGCTGAAGGGCTTCGCGCGGATCGACATGGATCTCGTCGGCGGCCCGCTGCCCGCGCGCGAGGAGGCCCGCGCGATCGCCCTCGACTTCCTCGAGGAGGCCGCGCCCGATCTGCTTGCCGGGCTGAAGATCAGCTGGATCGAGCCGCATGACGAGACGATCGCGGTCACCCATTACGGCAAGACGCAGCCGGTCACCCTCACCGGGATGAAGGTGAAGATGCGCAACACCGCCGATGGCCGCTGGATGTGGGTGATCGTCGGGGCCGACCGGCGCGTCATGGTCTTCGAGCGCGACATCGTCTGGATCACCTTCCCCGGGCATCGCGGCACCGAGAAATGGCTGCATGACAGCTGGCTCGAGACGCGCGGCATCGGCCCCGATCTCGGCGCCTGAGCCGGGCGAGACCGCGTTCCGAGGCCCCGGGATCACCCCCGGGGCCTCGCTCCGTTCAGGGCTCCGCTCAGCCTTCGGGCGCGCCCGGGGCGCTGCGGAAGAAATCGACGAAGGCGCGCAGGGCAGGGCGCATCTGCCGGCGGGAGGGGTAGTAGATGTAGAACCCGTCGAAGGGCGCGCACCAGTCCTCCAGCACCGCGATCAGCCGGCCCGCGGCGATGTCCTCGGCCACCATGTCGCCGAAAAGGAAGCCAAGCCCCACGCCGCCGCGCGCGGCCTGCAAGATCAGCTCCTGCTGCGGCAGGATGAGCGAGCCGCCGACATCGACGTTCAGGCGGCGCCCGTCCTTCTCCAGCTCCCAGCGATAGATCCGGCCGCTGTCGAACCGGCGCCGGATGCAGTTATGCGCCGCGAGATCGCGCGGATGCGCGGGCTTTGGGTGGCGCGCGAAATAGCCGGGCGCGCCGACGATCACGCTGCGCCGCGGGCCGCTTGCCCGCACCGCGATCATGTCGGCCTCGAGGCTTTCGCCAAGCCGGATCCCCGCGTCGAATCCGCTCGCGACGAGATCCTCGAACCGGTCCGAGCAGCGCAGGTCGAGCTCGATCAGCGGAAAGGCCGCGCTGAACGCCGGCAGCCGCGGCATCACGATTTCGTCCGCCGCGAGCCGGGGCAGGGTGATGCGCAGCGGTCCCGCAGGGGTGGTTGAGGGCGTCGCCGCCTCGCGCAGCGCCTCCGCCAGCTCGGAAAGCGGCGTCGCGATGCGGGCGATCAGCCGCGCGCCCTCCTCGGTCGGCCGCGTCGCGCGCGTGGTGCGCGCAAGCAGCCGTACGCCGAGCCCTTCCTCCAGCGTCGAGACCGCATGGCTCACCGCCGAGGGCGCGATGCCGAGCCGGTCGGCGGCGGCGCGGAAATTGCCCGTCTCGGCCACGGTGGCGAAGACGACGAGGCGGGAAAGCTCGGTCCGGTTCATCTGCCCTCCGATTGTGCGAAATGATCGAATACCGCATGCATCATTAAGCGGGTTATCCGGTGATAGCATGCGGCCTATCCTCTGCCCATCCGCGAATATGGAGGTCAGGATGAGACAATCGACGATCGGGCCGCTGCAGGTCTCGGCGATCGGGCTGGGCTGCATGGGGCTGAGCCAGGCCTATGGCACGCAGGACGAGGAAAGCTCGATCCGCACGCTGCACCGCGCGCTGGATCTTGGGGTCACCTTCCTCGACACCGCCGAGATCTATGGCCCGCTGCGCAATGAGGCGCTGCTCGGCCGGGCGCTGAAGGGGCGGCGCGCGGGGGCGGTGATCGCCACCAAATTCGGCTTCACCTATCGCGCCGACCGCGACGATTTCGGCGAGGCGACGGGCACCGACGGCAGCCCCGCCAATGCGCGCAGGGTGGCGGAGGCCTCGCTGAAACGGCTGCAGACCGAGGTGATCGACCTCTTCTATCTGCACCGTCTCGACCCCACGGTGCCGATCGAGGAGAGCGTCGGCGCGATGGCCGACCTCGTGGCCGAGGGCAAGGTGCGCGCGATCGGCCTTTCGGAGGTTTCGCCCGCCACGCTGCGCCGCGCGCAGGCGGTGCATCCGGTCGCCGCGCTGCAAAGCGAATATTCGCTCTGGAGCCGGGAGGTGGAGACGAATGGCGTGCTCGAGACCTGCCGCGCGCTCGGCATCGCCTTCGTGCCCTTCAGCCCGCTCGGGCGCGGCTTTCTCACCGGCACGGTGCCGCCGGTCGACGCGCTCGAGGCGAATGACTTCCGCCGCAACCTGCCGCGGTTCCAGCCCGACAATGCGGCGGCCAACGCGCGCCCGCTGCAGGTGGTGCAGGAGATCGCCGCGGCGCATGGCGTGAGCGCGGCGCAGGTGGCGCTGGCCTGGGTGCTGGCGCAGGGCGCCGACATCGTGCCGATCCCGGGCGCGAAACGCATCGCGCATCTCGAGGAGAACGTCGCCGCCGTCGATCTGGCGCTGACGGCCGAAGACCTGGCCCGTCTCGCGGCCGCCTTCGCCCCCGAAAACATCGCCGGGGAGCGCTATCCCGCCGCCTGGCAGAAGATGACCGATTCCTGAGCCGCCGCCGCGCGCCCGGCATCACAAACAACGGCCCGGACCCAAGCGGTTCGGGCCGAACTCATGTCCGGTGAAATGCGTTTTCCGATTTCGGGGAAGTGGCGGAGAGACAGTCCGTCAATTTCTCGAATCAACTAACATAAGATATTGTAATTACACGATTTTAAAAAATCGTGCGCTGCGATTTGTGCAGCAAAATGTGCAGCAAGTCTTGGGCTGCCTCTTGATCCGCAAGGTTCGAATCCCCTGCATCAAACTTCACTTCCAGACAAAGGAACCGCGATGAACCGTATCAACACAGACCTTTCCGATTTGCTCGAATGGACGCCGCCCGAAAAGGTAAACGCCGCCCCGGCTGCAACCGGAAGCGGCGCTGATCTTGGTTCGGCGGCACTCGAAATCGCCTGCGAAAAACATACTGAATCCGCGCCCGAAAATCAAGGCTGCGATCTGCCCCTTGCCGTCACCATGTTCCCGGATGTGAAGGCGCAGCGGATCGAAGCTGACCGCCTCAGCCTGCGCCAGCTTCAACAACGGCTGACCGCCACAACCGCGCCAAACAAGGCAGCCTTGCCGCTGGTCAAGCTGGGCACCTTCGGCAACGCGCGAACCGGAAAGGGCAGCCTGCGCCACGATGCCAACCTGTTGAGCGTGTCGGGCGTGGAAGGCGACTATGACGCGGGCGCGGTATCGCCGCAGGAAGCCACTGACCGGCTGCGCCAGACTGGCATTGCCGCGCTGATCTACACCACCCCCAGCCATACCCCGGAAGCGCCCCGCTGGCGCGTCCTTGCGCCTCTGGCGCGGCAGGTGGCACCGGCAGAACGGGAAGCCCTTTGCGCCCGGCTGAATGGCGCGCTGGGGGGCATACTCGCAGCCGAGTCCTTCACCCCGTCGCAGTCCTATTACTTCGGCGGCACGGCGGCGCGCCCGGTGGAGTCCTTCCTTGTGGAAGGGCAGCCGCTCGACCGCGTGTCGGGCGTTGCCTCGATCGGGCCGCAGCCCAAGCCGGTGAAGTCGACCACAGACCTCAGCGACCTGTTCCGCGAACCCGCTGACCGGGCCGAAGTGCGGCGCGCCCTCGACTGCATCACGGATGCCGATGACCGCGACACATGGTTGAAAATCGGCATGGCGCTTCATGCTGAATTCAACGGCGGCGATGAAGGCTTTGACCTTTGGTCGCACTGGTCGCGCCAGTCTCTGAAATTCGATGAACGGGACCAACGCCAGAAATGGAAGTCCTTCCGGCGCAGTGGGATTGGAATCGGAACCCTGTTCGAAATTGCAAAGGGCTGCGGCTATGAGCGGATTGCTTACTGCGATGAATCTGATTTTGACGATCTTCCTGCACTTCCTGCGAAGGCGAAACAGGCGAAAGTCGGAATAATCACCGCGAAGAACGGCGATATGAAGCCGACCCTTCACAATGCCATTCTGGTTTTGCGGAAGGTGAACCGGGATCAAGGTTATTCGATCCGCAAGAACGATATGACCGGGCAAGACGAATGGCGCGCCGGGCCTATCAACGATGCCGATCTGGGCTTGATCCGCGTGGCGATTGAACAGGCGGGAATGCACAACGTAGGGGCAGACCTGACCGCGGGCGCGGTTCGGGCGGTTGCAGAGTTGAACCGCTATCACCCGGTCAAGGATTGGCTGGAGTCGCTGCGCCATGACGGCAAGCCGCGCCTCGATACATGGCTGACCCGATACCTTGGCGTCGACGCATCGCCCTATTCCCGTGCCGTGGGCCGCGCCTTCCTGGTGGCGATGGTCGCGCGCATCATGCAACCGGGCTGCAAGCATGACCATGTTCTTGTGATGGGCGGGGCGCAGGGCATCGGCAAGTCGACTGCCTGCCGCATCCTTGGCGGCGAATTCGCGGGCGACAACATGCCTTCGATCCGCGACGGCGCGCGCGAAGCCGGGCTATACCTTCGCGGGCATTGGCTGGTGGAACTGGCGGAACTTGCCCCGTCTCGCAAGGCTGAGGCGGAAGATTTGAAAGCCTTCCTGACTCGGGCAACCGATGAAATCCGCGCCCCCTACGCGCGCCGGGCTGACCTGGTGCCGCGCCAATGCGTCTTTGTCGGAACCACGAATGAAACCGCGTTCCTGCGGGATGCCAGCGGCGGGCGGCGCTTCTGGCCTGTCACCTGCGGCGCGAAGATCGAGACTGAGGCGCTGGCAGAAGATCGGGAACAGCTATTCGCTGAGGCAGTGGCAGCCTTCCGCGCCGGAGAAGCGTGGCACCTGCCGCCCGATCTGGAACGGCAAGCGACTATCGAGCAAGAGGCAGCCCGCGAAGAACACCCGTGGGAACAGCCTATTCGGCGCATCCTGGACGGCTTGACCGATGGCGATGGCTTTGACCGGAAGCCCAAGGACACTGTGACAGTGGGGGAGTTGCTCACGTTGCTGGGCATCCCTGTTGAAAAGCAAAACGGGGCGAATGCAAAGCTGGTTGCCAATATCCTTCGCATGTTCGGTTGGGTGAAGCGCCGCAAGAATGTCGGCATTCAATGGTGGCGGGCATGATGCGGCAGGATCAATCATCGCCTGCAACCGATCATCGCTTTAGCCCGATCATCGGTTGCAGCTCGTTTGCACCGCGAAAAGGTGAACCCAGTGAACCCAGCGTGAACCCACAGACAAGGGCATGGGTTCACCGTTTTTCGTCGCGTTTCCAATGCTTTGCGCCAGTAGTGAACCCAGTGAACCCATATACCCCCAACAAAACCCTTGGCGATAACACAGCGGCGGCAGGGCAGCGACGGGGCAGCATGGGCGGGCGGCACCTCTCATGCAGTAATATAGGAAAAGTGGGTTCACTGGGTTCACTGGGTTCACCATTGGCCACAGCCGATCATCGCTTTCCGCCGATCTGGAACGGGTCCTTCCCAAGGGGCACCCGGCGCGGGGACTCCGACCCCCGAAAAAACGCTCTTGACAAACTTTTTCGATTCGTGAGGCCATAGGTAAACCATGCTGACCCAATCTGAAACCAGTCTCGATGACCTCTTGGACCTCGATTCCGGCGTCCCTATTCCCGGCACCATGACCGAGGCGGAACTTGCTTCCTTCCTTGGGATCGTCACAAGCCGCATACGCACCCTGCATCGTGAAGGCGTCATGGTGAAGGCCGGGCGGGGCCGGTTCGATGTGCGGGCGTCCCTTGCCAACTATCTTTCCCGGTTGCGGGACGGCGCGGTGAAAGGCGGGGGCCAGGTTCCCGACGATCTGAAAGCCGAAAAGCTGCGGCTGGCACGGCAACAGGCTGACAAGCTGGAACTCGCCAATGCTGCGGCGCGTGGTGAATTGGTCAGAAGTGCTGACGTAGAGCGGGAATGGGCCAATGTGCTGCGGGACGTTCGGTCGACCATGCTGGCCGTGCCGTCGCGCGTGGGATCGAAGCTGGCGCACCTGACCGTGCATGACGTTGCCGAGATCGACTCTGAAATCAAAGCTGCACTGGAAGGACTCGCCAATGGGAATTGACCTGATCCGCAGCCGCGCGCTGCAAGCCCTGCGACCCCCTGCCGATCTGCCAACTGCCGACTGGATCGAATGGAACATTTTCCTGCCCCAGACGGCTTCCGCCCTGCCGGGCAAGATGAAGCTATGGGCCTATCAGCGCGGCATTTGCGATGCCCTCGATGATCCGGGGATTGAGCGCGTGACCGTGCTGAAATCGGCGCGGATCGGCTACACCGCCCTTCTGTCCGGGATCATCGCCAGCCACGTTGCCAATGCGCCCGCGCCGATCTTGGCGGTTCAACCGACTGCCGACGATGCCCGCGACTATGCCGTCGACTTGGAACAGGTGTTTGAAGCGTCCCCCAGCCTTCGCGGGCTTCTGTCCGATGAAGCCGATGAAACCGGGCGCAGCACCATGTTGAATCGGCGCTTTGCCGGGGGCAGCCTGAAATTTTTAGCCGCGAAAAGCCCGCGCAATCTGCGGCGGCACACCGCGAAAATCCTGATCCTTGATGAAATCGACGGCTTCGAAGTATCGCAGGAAGGTGATCCGATAGAGTTGGCGACCATGAGGACCATGACCTTTCGGGATCGAAAGATCATCGCGGGATCGACTCCGGTTTTCGACTATGGACCGGCAACCCGGCTCTATGACAAGAGCGACAAGAGGATTTACGAATGCCTTTGCCCGTCTTGCGGCGAATTCTCGGAAATCAAGTGGACCGATATTCGGTGGAAGGAAGGCGAACCGGATTCCGCGCATTGGGTTTGCCCCAATAACGGCTGCGTCGTGGCAGAAAGGGACAAGCCCGGAATGGTCGCGGCGGGGCGCTGGCGCGCAACTGCGCCCGAGGTGAAGGGCCATGCAGGTTTCAAGGTGAATGCCCTTATCAGCCCGCATTTCAACGCGCGCTGGGGCAAGCTGGCAGCCGAATTCCTGGAAGCCAAGAAAAGCCCGGAAACCTTGCAGACCTTCACCAACCTTGTGCTGGGCGAACCGTGGCGCACCGAAGGCGATGACCTCGATGAACACGAGTTGTTCGGGCGGCGCGAACCCTTCCGCCTTGATGCCCTGCCGGATGAAGTGCTGTTCCTGACCGCTGGCGTGGACTGCCAGGATGATCGGCTTGAAGTGGTCATCATGGGTCATGGGCGCAGCGACATTTTCGCCCTCGATCACCGGATTTTCTGGGGACCGATTGACGGGGAAGCCGTCTGGCAAGATCTGGACACGCTCTTGCGTGAGACGTGGCAGCATCCGGGGGGCGGGACGATCCGCATAGATGCGGCCTGCATCGACTCCGGGGACGGCGGGCATACGGAGATCGTGAACGGCTTCACCCGCCCACGCTACGGGCGGCGCGTGGTCAGCATCAAAGGCGTTCCGGGCTTCTCACGGCAATTCTTACAGAAGTCTGGCACCAAAGGGCAACTGCTTTGGTTGGTCGGATCGGACGCGGTGAAATCGCAGCTTTTTACGCGGCTGGCGCGCGGCGCGGGCGTCCGGTTCGGGGAAGCCCTGGAGCCGATTTATTTCGAGCAACTGACCTCTGAGCGGCGCGTGGTGCGCTATGTGCGGGGCGTCCCGCAAGCCCGGTTCGAGCGGATCAAGGGCAAGCGGGCTGAAACGCTGGACGCGACCTGCTACGCATGGGCCGCGCGGCAGTTGATCGGGGTGAATCTTGACAGGCGAGCGGAAGAACTGTCGAGTGAGGCAGCGCCTAAGAAACAACCTACCGTCATTCGGTCGACATGGCTTGGGCGCTAGTTGCCCTGAAAGGTTCGGAGAAAGCCGCCATGAGACTACACACTTTGGCCGATGCATCATGGGGTGCATTTTTGACTGTAATCGAGAGTGAACCGGGCGGTAGCAGGCATCTTTTCAGGGGACAGGCCGACTCCGAATGGAACCTTGTTCCAAGCCTCTATCGGTTCAAGGATGTGAATGTCGGCGCGGAAACCAAAGAGAAAGCCTATGACTTCTTTGAAGCCATGTTTCTTGAACGATTTTTTCGGGAAGGTTTGCCATATCTGCCAAGCTTGGAACGCGGCTATTCAAACGACCGAATTCTAGCGCAACACTTCGGGGTTCCCACTCGCCTACTTGATTGGAGCCACGATCCATTCGTGGGGCGCTGTTGCGCAAATCAGCTGATGATCGCACTTGCCCTTTCCCCGGACACTCTTATCCCGCGGCCACGGTCATCGGGATACCGAGTGCCGTGAAGCGGTTGAGGACCGCCGCGCGGATCTGGACC
>NZ_JBFXGV010000057.1:0-22799 GCF_050177655.1 Paenirhodobacter sp. | reverse complement strand
ACGTGATCGTTTCCAGCCTTAGATCGTTTTGGGATGGTTCAGCGGCGCCAATTTTTCGCTGTAGTAGTTCTGTAGTAGGATTTTGCGCCATAAGAATTGTTCAGAAAAATCAATCACTTGCGCAAATAAGTGGCAGCCCGTAGGGGAGTCGAACCCCTCTTTTCAGGTTGAGAACCTGGCGTCCTAACCGATAGACGAACGGGCCACGGTGCGGGCGGATATAGACCCGCGCGCCGGGAAAGGGAAGGGGCTATTCGGTGAAATCTGCGCGGATCGCGCCGGTGATGCGGCGCAGGTCCGCGGGCGCGATCGAGAAGATGTGCCGCGGCGTGCCGGCCGCCGCCCAGACCGTCCCGAAATCGTCGAGCCGCGCGTCCCAGTAGATCGGCGCGGGGTTCAGATGCCCGACCGGGGAGACGCCGCCGATCGCGAATCCGGTCTCGGCGCGCACCTGCGCCGCATCGGCGCGGCCGAGCGGCTGGCCGGCGACGGCGCTGGCCTTCTCGGCGCTCACCCGGTTGCCGCCGGCGGTCAGGAACAGCACGACATGGCCGCTCGTCTCGCCCGCGAAGAGGATCGACTTCACGATCTGGTCGACGGCGCAGCCCGCCGAGGCGGCGGCCTCCTCGGCGGTGCGGGCCTGGCCCACTTCGCGGATCTCATGCGCGACGCCCGCCGCAGCGAGGGCCTGCTCCACCCGTTTCAAAGATTTGCTCATGGCGCTCTCCTTCGGGCGGCGTTTTCGCGCATCCCGGCGGGGAAGGGAAGTCATTGACGACGCAAGGGCGGCGGCTAGTCTGGCGCCATGACATTCGCATCGCTGCTCACCCGCTGCCCGATCCCCTATGAGCCCGACCGTGGCGCTGATCTTGCCGCCCGATATGGCGATCTCGCGCCCGAGCTGCGCGATCTGATCGCAGGCACCGCGGGCTGCTCGCCCTTCCTTGCGCGGCTGATGGAGCGCGAGCATGACTGGCTTGCGCCCACCCTCGCGGGCGATCCCTGGCAGGCCTTCGATGCCGAGCTTGCGCGGCTCGCCGAAGTGCCGCTCGATCAGCTCGCCACCGAATTGCGGGTGGCGAAGCGTCGCGTCGCGGCGCTCACGGCCCTTGCCGATCTGGGCGGGGTCTGGCCGCTCGAACAGGTGACCGGCGCGCTGACCGCGCTCGCCGATACCGCGGTCAACCTTGCGCTCACGCGGCTGGTCGCCGATGAAATTCGCCGCGGAAAGCTGCCCGGCAAGGCGCCGGAAGACGCCGCGCAGGCGGGCGGCATGGTCGCGCTCGCGATGGGCAAGATGGGGGCGGGGGAGCTCAACTATTCCTCCGACATCGACCTGATTTGCCTTTTCGACGAGACGCAATTCGACCCCGACGACGCAGGATGCGCGGGCGAGCTTCATCCGCGTCACCCGCAAGATGGCGGCGATGCTGTCGGATCACACCGCCGAGGGCTATGTCTTCCGCACCGATCTGCGGCTGCGCCCCGATGCCTCGGTCACGCCGGTCTGCATTTCGATGGGGGCGGCGGAGCTTTACTACGAGGCCGAGGGCCGCACCTGGGAGCGCGCGGCCTATATCAAGGCGCGCCCCTGCGGCGGCGATCTGGCGGCGGGCGCGCGGTTCCTGCAGACGCTCACCCCCTTCGTCTGGCGCCGCCATCTCGACTTCGCCGCGATCCAGGACGCCCATGACATGCGCCTGCGGATCCGCGCGCACAAGGGGCTCACCGGCCCGATCGCGGTGCCCGGGGCGAATATCAAGCTTGGCCCCGGCGGCATCCGCGAGATCGAGTTCTTCACCCAGACCCGGCAGCTGATCGCCGGCGGGCGCGACCCCGATCTGCGCGACCGCACCACGGTGGGCGGGCTCGCGAAGCTTGCGGTGAAGGGCTGGGTGCCGCTCGAGGTCGCGCGCGCGCTCACCGATCACTATCGCGAGCATCGCGAGATCGAGCACCGGATCCAGATGGTGAACGACGCGCAGACGCAGCTTTTGCCCGCGGCGCGCGAGGGGCTCGACCGGATCGCGCGGATGATGGGCGCGGGGGACACCGCGGCCTGGGAAGCCCGGCTGCGCGACCGGCTCGAGACGGTCGAGGCGCTCACGGGGGCTTTCTTCAGCCCCGGCGAATGCGCCGAGCGGCCGGCGCTTTCGCCCGCCTCCGAGGCGCTGGTCGAGGGCTGGCGGCATTATCCCGCGCTGCGCTCGGAGCGGGCGCAGGCGATCTTCCGTCGGATCGAGCCGGAGATCCTGAAACGGATGCAGCGCGCCGCCCATGCCGAGGAGGCGCTGCGCCAGTTCGACGGCTTCCTCGCGCGCCTGCCCGCCGGGGTGCAGCTCTTCTCGCTGTTCGAGGCGAACCCCACGCTCATCGACCTGATCGTCGACATCTGCGCCACGGCGCCGGGGCTGGCGGATTACCTAAGCCGCAATGCGGGCGTGCTCGATGCGGTGCTGGGGGGATCGTTCTTCGCGCCCTGGCCGGGGGCGGAGGCGCTGCGCGAGGATCTGTCGAAACAGCTTGCCGCGCAGGGCGATTATGAGAAAAACCTCGACACGGCAAGGCGTTGGGCGAAGGAGTTGAAGTTCCGCGCGGGGGTGCATCACCTGCGCGGGCTGACCGATGCCTCGGAAGTGGCCCGGCAATATGCCGATGTCGCGGGGGCGGCGGTGGGGGCGCTCTGGCCCGCGGTGGTGGCGGAATTCGCGCGCAAGCACGGGGCGCCGCCCGGGCGCGGGGCGGTGGTGCTCGGCATGGGCTCGCTTGGGGCCGAGCGGCTCAATGCCTCCTCCGATCTCGACCTGATCGTGATCTATGACGCGCAGGGGGAGGAGGCCTCGGCCGGGCCGAAACCCTTGGCAACGCGGCAATATTTCGCGCGCCTGACGCAGGCGCTGATCACCGCGCTCACCGCGCCGATGCCGGAGGGGCGGCTTTACGAGGTCGACATGCGGCTGCGCCCCTCGGGCAAACAGGGGCCGGTCGCGGTCTCGCTCGACAGTTTCCACGCCTATCAGATGGAGGAGGCCTGGACCTGGGAACACCTCGCGCTGACCCGCGCGCGGCCCGTCGCGGGGGATGCGGGGCTGGCCGCGGACGTCGAGGCGGTGCGGCTTGCGGTGCTCAAGGCGAAGGGGGGCGCCGCGCAGGTGATGCCGGATCTCGCCGAGATGCGGGCGCGGATCTTTGCCGCGAAGGCGCCCGACGGCGATTGGGAGGCGAAGATCGGCCCGGGCCGGTTGCAGGACATCGAACTGCTCGCGCAGAGTTTCGCCCTGCGCGCGGGTGAGCCCGCAAGGCGCGTCGAGGCGCAGCTGCGCATCGGGCCGCGCGCGGGTTTCGTCACGAAAGCCGAGGGCGAGGCGCTCGCCTCCGCCTACCGGTTCCTCTGGCGGTTGCAGGCGGGGGGGCGGCTGCTCACCGACCGGCCGCTCGACATGGAGGCGATCGGCGAGGGCGGGCGCGCGTTCCTTCTGCGCGAGGCGGGGGAGGAGACGCTGGCGGCGCTCGCGTCGCGGCTTGCGCAGGTGACGTCGGAAGTGGCGCAGATCGTCGAGCGGGCGCTGGCACAATAGGCGCAGGATCGCAGGGGCAGTCGGATGGGAAGGCGCGTGATGGAACTGGCGAAGGCCGACCCGAAGGGGCTGATCCGCGAGAGCTTCCGGATCGAGGGGATCACCGCGGGGGAATGCCGCTCGATCTTTCTCGACTGGGCGCTGAGCCTTGCGCCCGATGTCGCGCAGGCCGAGGCGATGCGCGCGCTGCTTGCCACCTATGCCCCCGATCCCGCGCATCCGATGGCGCAGGTTCTGACCGAGGGGCTGACGCGCGCCGCACCTGGCCCGCGCCGGCGCGGCGGGCGGGCCGGGCGGCTCGGGCTTTAGCGCGGCAGGGCGGCGGCCTCGCGCGCGAGCGCCTCGATCCCGGCCCAGTCGCCCGCCGCGACCTTGTCCGCGGGCGCGACCCAGCTGCCGCCGGCGCAGATCACGTTCGGCAGCGCGAGATAGTCGCGCGCGTTCTTCAGGCTGATGCCGCCGGTCGGGCAGAAGCTCACCTGCGGCAGCGGCCCGCCAAGCGCCTTGATCGCCGAGGCGCCGCCCGAGGTCTCGGCCGGGAAGAACTTCACCATGTCATAGCCCCAGTCGAGCGCGGCCATCACCTCGGTTGCGGTGGCGGTGCCCGGGAGCAGCGCCAGCCCCTCGTCGATGCAGGCCTTCACCAGCCGCTCGGTCAGCCCCGGCGAGACGCCGAAGCGTGCGCCGGCGGCCTTCGCGGCCTTGACGTCGGCGGGGGTCAGCAGCGTGCCCGCGCCGACCACGCCGCCCTCGACATCCGCCATCGCGCGGATCGCCTCGAGCGCGCAGGGGGTGCGCAGCGTGACCTCGAGCGCGGGCAGCCCGCCCGCGACGAGGGCGCGCGCCATCGGCTGGGCATGGGCCACGTCCTTCACCACGATGACGGGCACTATGGGCGCGAGCGCGCAGATCTTGCGGGCGGCGAGGGATTGTTCAGAGGGGATCATCGGAGCCTCATGGGATGCGCCGCGCGGGCGGCGAGGTCAGGCGCCTCCGGCGGGGATATTTCCACTCTGTAGAAGCGCGTTTCTATAGAGATCAAATATCCCCGCCGGAGGCGGAAATCAGACGACGACGGCGGCGCCTTCGGTGGCGGGGCCGACATTGCGGCGGAAGGCGGCGAAAAGCTCGCGCCCGAGGCCGTGTTCATTGGCCGAAAGATCGGCGGTTGCGGGGCTGCGCGCCTCAAACCCCGGGGTGAGGCAGGTGAGCGTGCCGGCGGTCGCGTCGAGGCGCACGATGTCGCCGTCGATCAGTTTCGCGAGCGGGCCGCCGCAGGCCGCCTCGGGCGAGACATGGATCGCGGCGGGCACCTTGCCCGAGGCGCCCGACATCCGGCCATCGGTGACGAGCGCGACCTTCAGGCCGCGCTCCTGCAGTACCGAAAGCGTGGGGGTGAGCGAGTGGAGTTCCGGCATGCCATTCGCCTGCGGCCCCTGGAAGCGCACGACGACCACGGTGTCGGCGGTGAATTCGCCGCGCTTGAAGGCGGATTTCACCGCCTCCTGATCGGCGAAGACGCGCACGGGGGCCTCGATCACATGGCGCTCGGGCGCCACCGCCGAGACCTTGATGACGCCGCGGCCGAGGTTGCCGGCGAGCTGTTTCAGCCCGCCTTGCGGCTGGAACGGGGCGGCGCAGGGGCGCAGGATCTTGTCGTTGAGGCTTTCGACGGCCCCCTCGACCCAGGTCAGCGCGCCGTCGATCAGTTTCGGTTCGCGGGTATAGGCGCGCATGTCCTCGCCGATCACCGAACGCGCGTCGGCATGCATCAGCCCGGCGTCGAGCAGGTGGCGGATCAGATATTGCAGCCCGCCCGCGGCGTGGAAATGGTTCACGTCGGCAAGCCCGTTCGGATAGACCTTCGCCATCAGCGGCACCGCCGAGGAGACCTCGTCGAAATCTTCGAGGTCGAGCTCGATCCCGGCCGCGCGCGCCATCGCGGGCAGGTGCAGCACGAGATTGGTCGAGCCGCCCGTCGCCATCAGCCCGACGAGCCCGTTGACGAAGGCGCGCTCGTCTAGGATCTCGCCGGCGGGGCGGTAATCGTTGCCAAGCGCGGTGATCGCGCCCGCGCGTTTCGCCCCCGCCACGGTGAGCGCGTCGCGCAAGGGCGTGTTCGGGTTCACGAAGCTCGCGCCCGGCAGGTGCAGCCCCATGAATTCCATCAGCATCTGGTTCGTGTTCGCGGTGCCGTAGAAGGTGCAGGTGCCTGCCCCGTGATAGGAGGCCATCTCCGCCTCCATCAGCCGCTCACGGCCCACTTCGCCCGTGGCGAATTGCTGGCGCACCTTCGCCTTTTCGTCGTTCGGCAGGCCCGAGGGCATCGGGCCGGAGGGCAGGAAGACCGCCGGCACATGGCCGAAGGTGGCGGCGGCGATGATGAGGCCGGGCACGATCTTGTCGCAGATGCCAAGATAAAGCGCGGCGTCGAAGCAGTTGTGGCTCATCGCGACGCCGGCGGCGAGCGCGATCACGTCGCGCGAAAACAGGCTCAGCTCCATCCCCGGCTGGCCCTGGGTGACGCCGTCGCACATCGCCGGCACCCCGCCCGCGACCTGCGCGGTGAGCCCGTCCTCGGCCAGTGCCGCCTTGATCCGCGCGGGGTAGTCGCCATAGGGCTGATGCGCCGAAAGCATGTCGTTATAGGCGGTGACGATGCCGACATTCGGCACCCGCCCGGCGGCGAGGAGCGGCTTTTCCGCCCCCATCGCGGCATAGGCATGGGCCTGGTTGCCGCAGCTCAGATGCGCGCGCGCCGGCCCCGCCGCGGCCGCCGCCCCGATCCGCGCGAGGTAATCGGCACGCCGCGCCGCCGAGCGGGTGCGGATGCGGTCGGTCACGCGGGCGATGGTGGCGTTGAGCGGGGTCTGGTCTGAGGTCATCGGGCAAAGGTCTTTTCGATCGGACCCGGCCGGCCGGACCGGGGCGGCGGCGGGCACCGAGGGCGCCGCCGGGCTGCTTCTATATCGTTAGCGCTAACAAATCAACTCGCGTTCCTCAGTGCAAGATCGGCGCCGGGCCGGGCAAGGGCAAGGGGCGGCGGGGCGAAAAATGCAACTTCCCCGAAAACGAACAACAATTAACCATTTTTCGCCACATTGCCCGCGCAGGTTCGGATTCAAAGATTGTTTCCCGGAGCGAAACCGATGCAAGCCATCCGCACCACTGCCCGCCTTGCCGCGCTCGTCCTCGCGCTTGCCGCGATGGCCGGCTGTGCGCAGATCGAACCCGCGACGCGCGCCGCCAACGAGGCGACCGCCCTTGACGAGATCGTCGTCGACGGCTCGGCCCCCGTTGCCGCGCCCGAGTGGAAGGTGAGCGCCGTGCGTGTCGCCGTGCCGCGTACGCTGCATGTCTCGGAGGCGAACCTCTATTATCCGATCGCCGACATCGTCTGGCGCGGCGAGGCCCGCGGCGACCGCTACGCGCAGGTCTCCGCGATCTTCACCGAGGCCGCGGGCCGCGCGACCGCCGAGATGACCGAGGGCCGCCCCGTCGTCGTCGACATCGAGGTGATCCGCTTCCACGCGCTGACGGAAAAGACGCGCTACACTTTCGGCGGCACCTATGGCGTGAAATTCGCGCTGACCGTGCGCGACGCCGAGACCGGCGCGATCCTCGAGGGGCCGCGGGTGATCGACCACGGCTTCCCGGCGTCCGGCGGGCAGAAGGCGATCGACGAGGAAAGCCGCGGGCTGACCGAGAAGGTCGTGATCACCCAGTTCCTCGCCGATTACCTGCACGATCTGCTGACCGCGCCGGCGCCCGCGCCGGAACCGGCGGCGCCCGACCGGCTGTCGCTGGCCGAGTGAGACCTTTCCTCGCTGGGCGCGAGGCGCTAGAGGGGGCGGCAACGCCCCCTTTTCGCTGTGCGAGGCCTGCCATGTCCGAGATCGTTTCCCCCGAAGCCGCTTCCCGCCCGGTCGTGCGGCTGCGCCCGAAGGCCGAGGCGCGCGCGATCCGCCACGGTTTCCCCTGGGTCTATGCCGACGAGCTGGTGACCGACCGGCGCACCCAGGCGCTGCTGCCCGGCACGATCGCGACGCTCGAGGATGCCGAGCGCCGCCCGCTCGCCACCGTCACCGTCAATCCGAAATCGAAGATCATCGCCCGGGTGATGGAGCGCGATCCGGCGGCGGAGATCGGCACCACCTGGATCGCGGCCAAGCTGAAAACCGCGTTCGAGCTGCGCGAGCGGCTGTTCGACGCGCCCTTTTATCGCCTGATCCACGCCGAGGCGGACGGCATGCCGGGCGTCATCATCGACCGTTTCGGCGACGTCGCGGTGATCCAGCCGAATGCCGCCTGGTCGGAGGCGATGATCGGCGAGATCGCGGCGGAGCTTGCGAAGCTCACCGGCGTTTCCACCGTGGTCAAGAACGGCACCGGTCGCGCGCGCAGCCTCGAAGGCCTCGCCGAGGAGACCGAGGTGCTCACCGGCGCCGTGCCCGGCCCGATCGCGGTGCCGATGAATGGCGCGGTCTATATGGCCGATGTGATGGGCGGGCAGAAGACCGGCCTCTTCTTCGACCAGCGCCCGAACCACGCCTTTGCCGCGCGGCTGGCGAAGGGGGCGCGGGTGCTTGATGTGTTTTCCCATGTCGGCGGCTTTGCGCTGGCCTGCCTTGCGGGGGGCGCGGAAAGCGCGCTGGCCGTCGACGCCTCGGCGCCGGCGCTCGATCTGGCCGCGCAGGGGGCCGAGGCGATGGGGCAGGGCGCGCATTTCGCCACCCGCAAGGGCGACGCCTTCGCCACGCTCGAGGCGCTGGGCACGGAGGGCGCGCAGTTCGATCTGGTGATCTGCGATCCGCCCGCTTTCGCGCCGTCGCGCCAGGCGCTCGACGCGGGCCTGCGCGCCTATGAGCGCATCGCGCGCCTTGCCGCGCCGCTCGTCGCGCCCGGCGGCTATCTCGTGCTCTGCTCCTGCTCGCATGCGGCCGATCTCGTGGCCTTCCGCGGCGCCTCGACCCGCGGCATTGGTCGCGGCGGGCGGCGCGCGCAACTGCTGCACACCGGTTTCGCCGGCCCCGACCACCCGATGCTGCCGCAGCTCGCCGAATCGGGCTATCTCAAGGCGCTGTTCTTCCGGCTCGACTGATGAAGCTCACCCTCGACGCCTGCGTGCTGTTTCCGACCGTGCTGCGCGAGATCCTGATCGGGGTCGCCCGCGCGGGGCTTTACCAGCCGCTCTGGTCGGCGCGCATCCTCGAGGAATGGGCGCGCGCGGCGGCCCGCTTCGGCCCCGCCGACGAGGCGATCGCGCGCGGTGAGATCGCCAGCCTGCGCGCCGCCTTCCCGCAGGCCGAGATCGCGCCGCGCCCGGGGCTGGAATCGCGGCTGCACCTGCCCGACGCGAATGACATCCATGTCCTCGCCGCGGCGATCGCGGGCGGGGCGGAGGCGATCGTCACCTTCAACGCGCAGGATTTCCCGCGCGGCGCGCTGGCGGCCGAGGGGCTCGACCGGCGCGATCCCGACGGGCTTTTGTGGCAGCTCTGGTCCGAACAGCCCGCTGCGGTCGAGGCGGTGGTCGATGCCGTGCGCGCCGAGGCGGAGCGCCTCTCGCGCGCACCGCAACCGTTGCGTGCGCTTCTGAAACGCGCAAAGCTCCCCCGGCTGGCCAAGGCGATCGCCGTGGCCCGGGGGGAGATCTGATGCTCGGTTTCGTCACGCTGACCGAAAGGGGCCGCGCCGATGCGCTGCTCGCCGACCTCGCCGCGGATCTCGCCGCGCGCGGGGTGCCGGTCGTCGCGATGGTGCGCGAGCCGGTGGCGGGGGAGCGCGCCTGCGAGATGCATCTGCGGCTGCTGCCCGCCGGGCGCGTGACCTCGATCTCCCAGCCGCTCGGCCCCGGCGCCGATGCCTGCACGCTCGACGCGGGCGCGCTGGAACTGGCCGTGGAGGAGACCGCCCGCGCGATCGCCGCCGCGCCCGAAGGCGCCGCGCTGATCCTGAACAAGTTCGGCAAGCAGGAGGCGGCCGGGCGCGGTTGCCGCCCGCTGATCGGGCTCGCGCTCGAGGCCGGGCTTTCCGTGCTGATCTCGGTCCCTCCCGAGACGCGGGCCGAATTCGAGGCATTTGCCGAAGGATTGGGCGAAGAGCTGCCTCCGGACCCGGCTGCGCTCGCCCGATTTCTGGGCAATGCCCTGGATGTGACATCCAAACCGCTTTGAAACTGCGACGGACCGGGCTAGACTTCGGGGTATTACGAGGTTAAAAGCGGGCGTTAGCGCTAACATGAGCCAGTTGCCATCTCTGCCCAGAGGCCTCAAAACGGAGACATCCATGGTTTCCCGCGTCATTCCCGTTGACCCTTTCGACCTCGTGATCTTCGGCGCGACCGGCGATCTGGCCACGCGCAAGATCCTGCCCGGCCTCTACCGGCGCTTTTTCGCGGGACAATTCCCCGAAGGCGCGCGGATCATCGGCGCCGCGCGTTCCGAGATGGAGGCCGAGGGGTTCCGCACCCAGGTGCGTGCCGCGATCAACGAATATGTCGGCGCGTCGAAGCTCGACCCGGCGCAGATCGAGGCCTTCCTCGCGATTCTCGATTATGTCGCGGTGGATGCGACCGGTGAGTCGGGCTGGAAAGCCCTGAAGAAAATGGTCGATCCCGCGCGGATCAACGCCTTCTATTTCTCGGTCGCGCCCGCGCTTTTCGGGTCGATCGCCGACCGGCTGCATGCGAACGGCATCGCCACGCCCGAAAGCCGCATCGTGGTGGAAAAACCCTTCGGCCGCGATCTCGCCTCGGCGAAGGCGCTCAACGCCACGCTCGCCGCGCATTTCGACGAACATCAGATCTACCGCATCGACCACTACCTCGGAAAGGAGACGGTGCAGAACCTGATGGCGGTGCGCTTCGCCAATATCCTGTTCGAGCCGCTCTGGAACAGCCAGTATATCGACCATGTGCAGATCACCGTCGCCGAGACGGTGGGCGTCGGCGGGCGCGGCAGCTACTACGACCGCTCGGGCGCGATGCGCGACATGGTGCAAAACCACATGATGCAGCTTTTGTGCCTGATCGCGATGGAGCCGCCCTATCACTTCGACCCGGACGCGGTGCGCGACGAAAAGCTCAAGGTGATCCGCGCGCTGCAGCCGGTCGCGCCCTCCGACATCGTGCGCGGCCAGTATCTCGGCGTGAAGGACGCCAGGGGCAAGGAGGCGCAGCCCGGCTATCTCGCCGATTCGGAGAACCCCGACAGCCGCACCGAAAGCTATGTCGCGCTCAAGGCCCATGTCGCGAACTGGCGCTGGCAGGGCACGCCCTTCTATTTGCGCACCGGCAAGCGGCTGCGCGCGCGCGCGAGCGAGATCGCGATCACCTTCAAGCAGCCGCCGCATTCGATCTTCGACGAGGACGACAGCAACTGGCGCGAGAATGTCCTCGTGATCCGGCTGCAGCCGAACGAGGGGATGAACCTCAAGGTGATGATCAAGGAGCCGGGGCCGGGCGGCATGCGCCTCGTGCAGGTGCCGCTCGACATGTCCTTCGCCGAGGCGCTGGGCGAGGAGGGGGCCGATATCCCCGACGCCTATGAGCGCCTCATCATGGACGTGATCCGCGGCAACCAGACGCTCTTCATGCGCGGCGACGAGGTGGAGGCGGCCTGGGCCTGGACCGATCCGATCATCGCCGGCTGGGAGGAACGCCGCGACCGGCCGAAGCCCTATGACGCGGGCTCCTCCGGGCCGGAGGACGCGCTGATGCTGATGCACCGCGACGGTCGCCGCTGGCGGGAGATCCGCACATGAATTTCGAGGCCTACCCGGACCGCGAGATGCTGATGGTGGCGCTGGCCGATCGCGTGGCAAGCGAATTGCGCCGGGCGATCGAGGTCGAGGGGCGGGCCACGCTGAGCGTTCCGGGCGGCACCACGCCGGGGCCGGTCTTCGACATCCTCTCCGGTCTCGATCTGCCCTGGGACAGGGTCTCGGTGCTGCTCAACGACGAGCGCTGGGTGCCCGAGACGCATCCGCGCTCGAACACGCGGCTTTTGCGCGAGCGGCTGTTGCGGGGCAAGGCGGCGGCGGCGCATCTGGTGCCGCTTTATGCGCCCGCCGACATGCCCGAGGAGCGGCTCGACGATCTCGCCGCGGGCATCGTCACCGTGCTGCCGATCACCGTGCTCGTGCTTGGCATGGGGGCGGACATGCATACCGCATCGCTCTTCCCCGGCGCCGACAAGCTTGACGAGGCGCTCGCCCCCGAGGCGCCGGTGCTGATGGCGCTGCGCGCCGATGCCGCGGCCGAACCGCGCATCACGCTCACCGCACCGGTCTTGAGGGATGCGATGCATATCCATATCCTGATCACCGGCGAGGAGAAACGCGCCGCGATCGAACGTGCCGCGCAGCTGCCCGAGACGGAGGCTCCGGTGCGCTGCGTCCTGAAAACCGCAACCGTGCATTGGGCACCATGATGAACCGCTTTGACGACCTGCTCGCGCATCACGCCGCGACGAAGACCCGCAAGATCACCGACCTTTTTGCCGATGACACCCGCGCCCGCGCCTTCAGCGCCGAGTTCGGGGATTTCCTGTTCGATTATTCCAAGACGAGCATCGACGAGATCGCCCGCGCCCAGCTGATCGCGCTGGCCGAAAAGACCGGCGTCGCCGAGAAGCGCGACGCGATGTTCTCGGGCGCGAAGATCAACGAGACCGAGGGGCGCGCGGTCCTGCACACCGCCTGGCGCAACCCGGGCGCCGAGATCTCGGTCGACGGCCAGGACGTGATGCCCGAGCTGCGCGCGACGCTTGCCCGGATGCAGGCCTTCGCCGAGGCGGTCCGCTCGGGGAGTTTCACCGGGCAGGGCGGCGCGATCACCGATGTCGTCAATATCGGCATCGGCGGCTCCGACCTCGGCCCGGCGATGGCGACGCTCGCGCTGTCGTCCTTTGCCGACGGGCCGCGCTGCCATTTCGTCTCGAACGTCGATGGCGCGCATATCCATGACACGCTTGCCGGACTGAACCCCGAGACGACGCTGGTGATCGTCGCCTCGAAAACCTTCACCACGATCGAGACGATGACCAACGCGGAAAGCGCGCGGAAATGGATGGCGGCGAAGGTCGCCGATCCGGCCGCGCAATTCGCCGCGATCTCCTCGGCCGTCGACAAGACCGCCGCCTTCGGCATCGACCCGGCGCGCGTCTTCGGTTTCGAGGACTGGGTCGGCGGGCGTTATTCGGTCTGGTCGCCGATCGGGCTGAGCCTGATGCTCGCCGTCGGGCCGGAGCGCTTCGCCGAGTTCCACGCCGGCGCCGCCGCGATGGACCGCCATTTCCGCACCGCCCCCTTCGCCGAGAACCTGCCGGTTCTGCTCGCGCTCGTCGGCATCTGGCATAATCAGATCTGCGGCCATGCGACCCGCGCGGTGCTGCCCTACGAACAGCGCCTCGCGCGGCTGCCCGCCTATCTGCAGCAGCTCGAGATGGAGAGTAACGGCAAGCGGGTGAGCATGGACGGCGCCGAGCTGCCCTATAACTCGGGCCCGGTGGTCTGGGGCGAGCCGGGCACCAACGGCCAGCACGCCTTTTATCAGCTGATCCATCAGGGCACGCGGGTGATCCCCTGCGAATTCATCGTCGCCGCGACCGGGCGCGAGCCCGATCTCGAGCATCAGCATCTGCTCCTCGTCGCGAACTGCCTCGCGCAGGCCGAGGCGCTGCTGCGCGGCCGCTCGCTCGCCGAGGCGACGGAGATCATGCGCAAGAAGGGCCTCACCGGCGCCGAGCTCGACCGTCAGGCGCGCCACCGCGTGTTCCCGGGCAACCGCCCCTCGACCACGCTTTTGATCCCTGAGCTCACGCCCTTCGCGCTCGGCGGCATCATCGCGCTCTATGAACACCGCGTCTTCGTCGAAGGGGTGATCCTCGGCATCAACAGCTTCGACCAATGGGGCGTCGAGCTGGGCAAGGAGCTGGCGCTGGCGCTTGCCCCGGTGCTTTCGGGCGAAAGCGCGGGCGCGGGCAAGGATGGCTCGACGCTGGCGCTCGCCGCCCGGATCCGCGCGCTGCGCGAGGCCTGACCGGGGAGGGGGGCGCTGCCCCCCGTCCTTCGGACTCCCCCCGAGGTATTTGCGGCAAGATGAAAGGCAGCGGAAAGCCCCTTCATCTTGCCGCAAATACCTCGGGGGTCCGGGGGCAGCGCCCCCGGTTCCGCCCTTACCGTGTTTCCTTCGGCCGCATCACGAGCCAGATCAGCGCGCCGCCGGCAAGCGTCAGGAACGGCAGCATCGCCATGTTCACCGCCTGCCAGCCGGCCTGCGGATCGCCTGCGGAGGAGCAGTTCATCAGCCCGCCCGAGCTCAGCGAGGCGAGGAACACGCCGCCGAAGACGACGAAATCGTTCATCCCCTGCACATGGCCGCGCTCGTCGGGCGTATGCGCCGAGGCGAGCATCGCGGTCGAGCCAATGAAGCCGAAGTTCCAGCCGACCCCCAGCAGGATCAGCGCGGCGAAGAAGCGCTCGAGCTCGACCCCGGTCATCGCCACCGCGCCCGAGGCTGCGAGGATCACGAGGCCGACGCCGACGATCGTCTCTTTGCCGAACCGCGCGATCAGCGCGCCGGTGAAGAAGCTGGGCAGATACATCGCCAGCACGTGGGCGGAGACGATATTCGCCGCATCCGAGGCCTGCATGCCGCAGCCGACCACCGCAAGCGGCGTCGAGGTCATCACCAGGTTCATCAGCGCATAAGAGACCATGCCGCAGATCATCGCCACCGCGATCACCGGATCGCGCAGCAGCTCCATCCGCGTGCGGCCGGGATGGGCGACGCCCTTCGCCCGCCGCCCCGGCGCCGGAATGTCGAGAAAGCCGAAGAGGATCGGGCCGAGGATATTGATGCCGATGATCGCAAGATATGTGGCCATGAAGGGCACCACCATCGCCTGTGCGGTGAGTTTCACCATCTGCGGCCCGATGATCGCCGCGGCAAGGCCCCCCGCCATCACATAGGAGATCGCCTTCGGCTGGAATTCCCCCGGCACGCCGTCGGTCGCGGCAAAGCGGTAGAAGCCCTGCGCCGACATGTAGATCCCGGCAAAGAAGGAGCCGAACATGAAGAGCGAGAACGAG
Organism: Paenirhodobacter sp.; assembly: GCF_050177655.1. Lineage (NCBI taxonomy): Bacteria > Pseudomonadati > Pseudomonadota > Alphaproteobacteria > Rhodobacterales > Paenirhodobacter > Paenirhodobacter sp. The sequence goes on along the minus strand of NZ_JBFXGV010000057.1, from coordinate 8,127 downwards.
CCGACATAAAGCGCGCGCGCCGCGATCGCCGCGCCGAGCGCGCCCGCCGCGGTGGCGAGGATGAACCCCGCGCGCCGGCCATAGGCGGACATGAATTCGGACAGCGGCTGCGCGCTCAGCACCGAGCCGAGCACGATCAGCGAAAGCGGCAGCGTCGACCAGCAGGGGTTCTGCGCGAGCGACTGCCCCGCCAGCCCGCCCACGGTGAAGATCATCGACATCTGCGCGCCCAGAAGCGCCTGTGCCAGCACGAGCACGGTGATGTTGCGGCGCAGGCGCGGCGCGAGCGGGGCGGGGGAGGCGGCGGTCTCGGTCATGGCACAGCCCTAGCGCCCGAGAGGGGGGGCTGGCAAGCGGTGCCGATCTGGGGCACTGTGCAGCGATGCACGGCCGGATCGTCGAAACCACCGAAGATATCGCAGAGGGCGCGGCCTGGCTGGCCGCGGCCGAGCCGCGTTTCGCCCGCGTGCTCGAGGTGACCGGCCCCTGGCCGCTGCGCCGGCGCGAAGATGGCTTCGTCGCGCTGCGCGACGCGATCATCGGCCAGCAGGTCTCGGTCGCGGCGGCGAATGCGATCCTGGGCAAGGTTCTGGCGGCGGGCTTTGCCGAGGCGCCGGCGATCGCCGCGGCCTCGGAGGAGGATCTGCGCGGCTGCGGCCTCTCGCGGCAGAAGGTGAAATACCTGCGCGGGCTGGCCTCATCGGGCGTCGATTTCGACGGGCTGCGCGCCCTGCCCGACGAGGCGGTGATCGCGACGCTGCTGCCGTTGCCCGGCATCGGGCGCTGGACGGTCGAGATGTATCTGATCTTCGCGCTCGGCCGCGCCGATGTCTTCGCCGTCGACGATCTGGCCTTGGCCGAGGGGGCGCGGCTGCTCTTCGATCTGCCCGAGCGGCCGAGGCGCAAGGAATTCAACCGGATGGCCGAGGCCTGGTCGCCCTGGCGCGCGGTGGCCGCGCGCGGGCTCTGGGCCTTTTACGCGGCCTGCAAACAAAGAGAAGGGGTGGCGCCATGAGCGCGGATCTGCGGAAACTGAAGACCGGGCGCGTCGCGCCGCAATCGGGCACGATGAAATCGGCCGTCGTCTTCCTGCACGGCTATGGCGCGGATGGCGCCGATCTTCTGGGCCTCGCCGATCCGCTCGGGCCGCATCTGCCCGACACGCTCTTCGTCGCGCCCGACGCGCCCGAGCCCTGCGCCGGCAATCCCTTCGGGCGGCAATGGTTCCCGATCCCGCGGCTCGACGGTTCGAGCGAGGCCGCCTCGGCCGCGGGGCTTGCCCGCGCAAAGGCGGATCTGAACGGCTTTCTCGACGATCTGATCGCGGAAGAGGGGCTTGCGCCCGCGCAGATCGCGCTGGTCGGCTTTTCGCAGGGCACGATGATGTCGCTCGAGGTGGCGCTGCGCCGGCCCGAGCCCTTCGCCTGCGTCGTCGCCTTCTCGGGCAAGCTTTTGCGCCCCGAGACGCTCGCCGCCGAGATCACCGCGAAACCGCCGGTGCTGCTCATTCACGGCGACGCCGATCCGATGGTGCCCTTCGAGGAAATGGGTGTCGCGGGCGATGCGCTCGTCGCCGCCGGGGTCGAGACCTATGGCCATGTCATGCAGGGCACCGGCCACGGCATCGCGCCCGACGGGCTTTCGGTCGCGCTCGCCTTCCTGAGGGACAAATTGCCGGGCTGAGCCGTCATCGCCCTGTCACCTCGTCGTGCAACCATGCTGCACGGCAGAAAATCGCAGATGGCGACGCTTGCCAGATGCGAAACGCCATATATAGTTGAGGTATCGGCAGGGGCGGTTCCCCGCCCTTGGCGACCTTCGGGCGACAGGGCGAGGACGGGTGAGCATGCTGGACCACGGCGACAGGACGGACTTCCGAACGCAATTCGTGCGCGAGCCATCGGCGCTCAAGCATTTCCCGTCATTGGTGCTCAACGCCGACTTTCGCCCGCTGAGCTACTATCCGCTCTCGCTCTGGCCCTGGCAGGAGGCGATCAAGGCGGTCTGCCTCGACCGGGTCACGATCCTCGCCGAATATGACGAGGTGGTGCGAAGCCAGAAGGAAGCGATACGCATCCCCTCCGTCGTGGTGCTGAAAGAATTCGTCCGACCCCAGAAGCGCGTGGCTTTCACGCGCTTCAATCTTTTTCTGAGGGACGGTTTCTGCTGCCAGTATTGCGGATCGAAGGGGGATCTGACCTTCGACCACGTCATTCCGCGCTCGAAAGGGGGCGTGACCAGCTGGGAGAACGTCGTCGCCGCCTGCGCGCCCTGCAACCTGAAAAAGGCGAACAAGTCGCTCCGCGCCTCGGGCATGCGGCTCAAGCGCACCCCCGCGGCGCCGAGCCCGGAGGAAATGCACCAGGTCGGGCGCCGCTTCCCGCCGGGCTACCTGCATGAAAGCTGGATCGACTTTCTCTACTGGGATGCCGAGCTCGACGCCTGAGCCGGGGAGGGGGCGCTGCCCCCTCGGCCTTCGGCCTCACCCCCGGGATATTTCAGCTCTGTAGAAGGCTGTTTCTATAGAGTTCAAATATCCCGGGGGAGTCCGCGTCAGCGGACGGGGGCAGCGCCCCCTTTCCCCTCAATGCCCCGCCGCCGGGGTCTCCGAGCCGAGCCGCTCGATGATCGTCTCGCTCGCGCGGTTCAGCCCGACGATCTTCGCCTCGGTGCCATTCGCGCGGAACTTCGCCAGCGCGCGTTCGATCGCGGCGACGGAGGAAATGTCCCAGATATGCGCCTGGGTGAGGTCGATCACCACGCGCTCGAGTTTCTCGCGGAAATCGAAGGCCTGGTTGAAATCCTCGACCGAGGCGAAGAAGATCTGCCCGCGGATCGTGTAGACGCGCAGCCGGTGCTCGGCGTCGAGGCGCGAGGTGATCTCGGTCAGCCGGGCGATCTTGCCCGCGAAGAAGATGCCCGAAAGCAGCACGCCGACCAGCACCCCGATCGCGAGGTTATGGGTCAGCACGACGAAGCCCACCGTCGCCAGCATCACCACATTTGACGACAGCGGCATCGTGCGCAGCTGTGCGATCGAGCGCCAGGAGAAGGTGCCGATCGAGACCATGATCATGATCGCGACGAGCGCGGCCATCGGGATCCGCCCGACCCAGGGGCCGAGCGCGACGCAAAGCACCATCAGCATCGCCCCCGCGAAGGCGGTCGAAAGCCGCCCGCGCCCGCCGGAGGTGACGTTGATCACCGATTGCCCGATCATCGCGCAGCCCGCCATCCCGCCGAAGAAGCCGGTGACGAAATTCGCGATCCCCTGGCCGTAGCATTCCTGCCGGCGGCTCGAGCGCGAGTCGGTCATCTCGTCGACGATCTGCTGCGTCATCAGGCTCTCGAGCAGGCCGACGACGGCGACTGCGGTGGAATAGGGCAGGATCACCTCGAGCGTGTGCAGGTTGAACGGCACCTGCGGCAGCGCGAAAGCGGGAAGTTCCGAGGGCAGCGCGCCCATGTCGGCCACGGTATGCACCGTGTCGAGGCCCAGCCCGAGGGTGAGCGCGGTGAGCACGAGAATCGCGACGAGCGGCGAGGGGATCGTGCGGGAGATCCGCGGGAAGAGGTAGATCACCGCAAGCGCGAGTGCCACCAGCGCATAGGTCACCGGGGGAACGTGGCGCGGGTCGAGCTCGGGCAGCTGGGCGAGGAAGATCAGGATCGCCAGCGCGTTGACGAAACCGGTCATCACCGATTTCGACACGAAGCGCATGATCTGGCCGAGGTTCAGCGCCCCGGCGGCGAGCTGGATCACCCCGGCGAGCACGGTTGCGGCGAGCAGATATTGCAGCCCGTGCTCGCGCACGAGCGTGCCCATCAGCACCGCGGTTGCCGCGGTCGCCGCCGAGATCATCGCCGGCCGCCCGCCGAAGACCGCCGTCACCATCGCGATGATGCAGGAGGCATAGAGCCCGACCTTCGGATCGACGCCGGCGATGATCGAGAAGGCGATCGCCTCGGGGATCAGCGCGAGCGCGACGACGAGGCCCGAGAGCAGATCGGCCCTCGGTGCGCGGATCCATTCGCGGCGCCAGGCGGCGCTGCCGATGAAAAGGGTCATCCGGGTCTTCCCAATGCAAAGGCCCGCGACCGGGGAGGGGGCGGGCCATGTTCACTTTGCCCGAGCCCTAGCGGCGCGGCGCCGCTTTGGAAAGGGTGCGGAGGGAATTTTGCCGCTCTTGCGGGCGATCTGCCCGATTTCAGGCCGGATCTGCCGCTCGATGCGGCGCCTGCGCGATGCGGGCGAGCTCGACGGCAAGATCGCCATAGCCGGTGAAGCGCCGCTCATAGGCAAGGCCAAGCCGCGCGGCGGCCTCCTCGGCCCTGGCATCGAGCGCGGGGTCTTCGGTCTGGGCGAGATAGACGAGTTTCTCGTAATTGCCGAACATCACCTGCACGAGCTCGGGGTAGCGCTCGAACCCCATCGGCCGCCAGACGAAGGCCTCGAACTGGCGCACGAGGAAATCGGTGAGGTAGAAGGCGGTCACCTCGGTCTCGGCATGGGCGGCAAAGGTCGCGTTGCCCTCGAAGAAGGCGTAGCAATGCGGCCCGGGCACCATGCCGACGCCGAGCTCGGCGCATTTCGCCTCGAGCAGCCCGCCGGTGCCGCAATCGGCATAGGTGACGAAGATCGTCTCATAGGCCGCGCGATGCTTTGCCACCGCGGCGGCGACGGCATCGGTGATCTTCTCGGGATGCAGGTGCAGGTTGGCGGGCAGGCAGGTCAGATCGAGATGCTCCCAGCCATTCGCCCGTTTCAGCGCGAGGATCTCATGGGCGAGCGCCCCGCAGGCGATGAGCAGCACGCGCCCGCGCCCCTCGGGCGCCAGCCCCGTCTCGCTCAGCGCGAGGTCGGAGATCATTCGACCCGGGCCATCAGCCGGACCACCCCGGCGCCGATCAGCGCGGCCAGCGCGAGCGCCGCGAAAGGCACCCCCTTCGTCGCCGCGAACCAGAGCGTGACGGCCGCCGCCACGATCACCGCGGCGATCAGGATCAGGAAATGGGGCAGGGGCATCGGTTCCATGGCGCGTCTCCTTGGCCCCAATATGGAACCTCGCGCGGCAAAGGAAAAGGCCCCGATGCGCGATCGGGGCCTTTCGCGCTCACATCTGCGCGCGTTTCAGGCGCCAAGCTGATTATGCTTGCGCGCGATCATGCCTTTCGCGGTTTCCACCGCCACCGCGGCGTCGCGGCAATAGGCGTCGGCGCCGATCGCGCGGCCGAATTCCTCGTTCAGCGGCGCGCCCCCGACGAGGATCATGTATTTGTCGCGCAGGCCCTTTTCCTTCAGCGTGTCGATCACGACCTTCATATAGGGCATCGTCGTCGTGAGCAGCGCCGACATGCCGATGATGTCCGCGCCTTCCTTCTCGGCGGTGTCGATGTAATTCTCGACCGGGTTGTTGATGCCGAGATCGACGATCTCGAAGCCCGCCCCCTCCATCATCATCGCGACGAGGTTCTTGCCGATGTCGTGGATGTCGCCCTTCACCGTGCCGATCACCATCTTGCCCATCCGCGGCGCGCCGGTTTCCACCAGCAGCGGCTTGAGGATCGCCATGCCGCCCTTCATCGCATTCGCGGCCAAGAGCACCTCGGGCACGAAGAGGATGCCGTCGCGGAAATCGGCGCCGACGATCGTCATCCCGGCGACGAGCGCCTTGGTCAGGATGTCGTAGGGGGTCCAGCCGCGGTCGAGCAGGATGGTCACCGCCTCCTCGATCTCTTCCTTGAGACCGTCATAGAGGTCGTCCATCATCTGCAGCGTCAGCTCCTCGTCGTCGAGTTCGGAGAGGATGATTTCGTCTTCGTCGGACATGGGCGACCTCCTGGGTTTTCCAAGTGTTGCGGGCAAAGCCCGGGGCTTACTTGGCGATTTGCGACATTGGCCGCATCGTCCCCGACGCGCGCCATGGCAAGGGCCGGGGGGAAGGCGAATCCCTTGCGCAATGTTCTCATTATGTTCTAATTGCGCCATGACGATGCTGCCGCTCTCCCTGCCGCCCACCGACCCGCGCCAGCGCCTGCGCGCGCGCGGCGCCGCGAGCCAGCCGAAGGGGCGGTTCGAGCCCTATGAGCGGCTGGTGGAGGACGACGGCTGGGACATCCCCGAGGAGGCGCGGCTTTTGCGCACCGAGGTGAGCTTCGAGCGCCCGCGTTCGGTCATCACCCGCAACGACAGCCCCGATCTCGCCTTCGACCGCTCGATCAACCCCTATCGCGGCTGCGAACACGGCTGCATCTATTGCTTCGCGCGCCCGACGCACAGCTATCTCGGCCTCTCGCCCGGGCTCGATTTCGAGACCCGGATCGTGGCGAAGCCCGAGGCGCCCGAGATCCTCGAACAGGAGCTGCGCCGACGCGGCTATCGCGCCGCGCCGATCGCGATCGGCACCGCGACCGACCCCTATCAGCCGGCCGAGGCGAAGCTCGGGATCATGCGCCGCCTGCTCGAGGTGCTCTCCGCCTTCAACCACCCGGTGGCGATCACCACGCGCGGGGCCGGCGTGCTGCGCGATCTCGACATCCTCGCCGACATGGCGACGCGCGATCTCGTCCATGTGGGCATCAGCCTGACCACGCTCGACGAAGAGCTCGCGCGCAAGATGGAGCCGCGCGCGCCCGGCCCCCAGACGCGGCTGCGGATGATGCGCGAGATCGCGCGGGCGGGGGTGCCGCTGCGGGTGATGGCGGCGCCGATCATCCCGGGGCTCACCGATCACGCGCTGGAAGCGATATTGACCGAGGCGCGCCGCGCGGGCGCGAAATCGGCCGCGATGATCCCCTTGCGCCTGCCGCACGAGGTCGCGCCGCTCTTTGCCGACTGGCTCGAGCGGCACTACCCCGCGCGCGCCGAGCGGGTGCTGAACGCGGTTGCGGCGCTGCGCGGCGGCAAGCTGAACGATCCGCGCTTCGGCACCCGGATGGAGGGGGAGGGGGTGGAGGCCGACCTGCTCGCGCAGCGCTTCGCGCTCTCGTGCCGCCGGCTCAGCCTCGGCGAACTGCCGCCGCTCGATTGCGCGCGCTTCGCGCCGCCGCCGCGGGCGGGCGATCAGCTGGAGCTCTTCTGATCCGGTGCGCCCTTGGCCAAGGTCGCATGAGTATTTTTGCCAAGAAGAAAGAGCTGTCTTCTTCTTGGTCCAAATACTCGACTTCCCGACGTCAGGGTCAGCGCCGACGGCCGCGCCTTTCGCGCGTCGGCCCCTCGTCGCCGGTGCCGTCCGAGGCCGAGGAGAAGGCGCCGAGCTTGGCCGAGATCTCCTCGAGCGTCGGGCGCGGCCCGCGCGGGCGCGCGGTGAGCGCGGCGTGCATCGCGCGCAGATGCTCGGGCATCGTGCCGCAGCAGCCGCCGATGATCGTCGCGCCGGCGTCGCGCGCGAGGCAGGCGTAATCGCCCATCAGCTCGGGCGTGCCGTCGTAATGGATATGGCCGTCGTGATATTTCGGGATCCCGGCATTGCCCTTGGCGATGATCGGCCGCTCGGTGCCCGCGGCGACGAAGCCGAGGATCGTGCGCATCAGATCCGCCGCGCCGACGCCGCAATTCGCGCCGAAGGCAAGCGGCGGATTCGGCAGCTTTTCGACGAGCGCGGCGAGCTGCGCCGAGGTCACCCCCATCATCGTGCGCCCCGCGGTGTCGAAGCTCATCGTGCCGCACCAGTCCATGCCGGCAAGCCGCGCGGCCTCGGCGGCGGCGGCGAATTCCTCGGGCGCCGAGATCGTCTCGACCCAGAGCACGTCGGCGCCGCCCTCCTTCAGCCCCTCGGCCTGTTCGTGGAAGATCTCGACCGCGACGGCGTGCGTCAGTGTGCCCATCGGCGCGAAAATCTCTCCGGTCGGCCCGATCGAGCCGCAGACGGCGACCTCGCGCCCGGCCTTTTCCGCCACCTCGCGGCCGATCTCGGCGGCGATGCGGTTGAGCTCGCGCACCCGGCCCTGCGCGCCGTGCAGCTTCAGCCGGCTCGCGTTCGCGCCGAAGGAATTGGTCAGGAACAGATCCGAGCCCGCCTCGACCGCGCCGCGGTAGAGCGTGGCGATCCGGTCGGGGTGATCGACGTTCCAGAGCTCCGGCGGTTCGCCCGAGGCCAGCCCCATGTTGAAGAGATTGGTCCCCGT
>NZ_JBFXGV010000056.1:0-22831 GCF_050177655.1 Paenirhodobacter sp. | reverse complement strand
CCGAGGCGACCCAGTCCATCGCCGGCGCGTCGTTCAGCGTATGGCTTTCCGCCATCAGCCGCCCGCCGAGGCGGAAGTCCTCATCCGCGAGGATCACCTTCGCCCCCGCCCGCGCGGCGGTGAGCGCGGCGGCCAGGCCCGCGGCGCCGGCGCCGATCACGAGGAGGTCGCAATGCAGGAAGCCCTTGTCGTAGGCGTCGGGGTCCGGGAGCATCGAGAGCGCGCCCAGCCCCGCCGCCTTGCGGATCATCGGCTCGTAAAGCTTTTCCCAGAACGCCTTCGGCCACATGAAGGTCTTGTAGTAGAAGCCCGCCGCGAAGAAGGACGACATCAGGTCATTCACCGCGAGGAAATCGCGTTCGAGCGAGCCGAGGCGGTTCTGGCTCATGGCGATGAGCCCGTTGTAAAGCTCGGCCATGGTGGCGCGGGTGTTCGGCTCCTGCCTTGCGCCCAAGCGCAGCTCGACGAGCGCGTTCGGCTCCTCCGAGCCCGCCGCGACGACGCCGCGCGGGCGGTGATATTTGAACGAACGGCCCATCAGCCGCACGTCATTGGCGAGCAGCGCCGAGGCCAGCGTATCGCCCGGATGGCCGGTGAAGGACTTGCCGTCGAAGGTGAAAGTCAGATGTTCGGAACGGTCGACGAGACCACCGGAAAGACGGCTCATTTCGCCCCTCCCTTCTGCGCGAGCGCCACGTCGCGGGCGAGCTCCGCGCCGAGGATTTCATGGGTCAGCGTGTTGCGGGTGACGATCAGCCAGCTGCGGTCGCCCTGTTCGTGGAACCAGAGCTCGCGGTGCACGCCCGCCGGGTTGTCGCGCAGATAGACGTGGCGGTTGAAGGCGTCGAGCGCGCCCTCTGCCATGCCGTCGGGGCGGTTCAGAAGCGACGCATCGCCGAGATAGGTGAACTCCTGCGCGTCGCGGGGGCCAAGGAGGGGATGGGGGATCAGCATGATCTTGCCTTGATGTCCGGAATTTTGCGAGGGGGTCAGTGCAGGTTGGGCTGCGCGCCCATGCCCTTTTCGTCGATCACATAGCCGCGCTCGAACCGGTCGAGGCGCATGAAGCGCGCGGTCTCGTGCGGGCGGTCGGTGGCCAAGAGATGCGCGAAGCAATACCCGCTTGCGGGCGTCGCCTTGAAGCCGCCGTAGCACCAGCCGCCGTTGAAATAGAGCCCGTCCACCGGCGTGCGGTCGATGATCGGCGAGCCGTCCATCGACATGTCCATGATGCCGCCCCAGATGCGCAGAAGCCGCGCGCGCCCGATCGCCGGCATCAGCGCGAGGCCGCCCTCGGCCACCTCCTCGATCACCGGCAGGTTGCCGCGCTGCGCGTAGGAGTTGTAGCCGTCGATGTCGCCGCCGAAGACGAGCCCGCCCTTGTCCGACTGGCTGACGTAGAAATGCCCCGCGCCGAAGGTGATGACGCCGTCGACGACGGGCTTCAGCCCCTCGGAAACGAAGGCCTGCAGCACGTGGCTTTCGATCGGCAGGCGCATGCCGGCCATCTGCATGACGCGGCTGGACGATCCCGCCACGGCCACGCCGACCTTTTTCGCGCCGATATAGCCGCGGGTCGTCTCCACGCCGAGCACCTTGCCGGCCTCGATGCGGAAGCCGGTGACCTCGCAATTCTGGATGATGTCGACGCCGAGAAGATCGGCGCCGCGCGCATAGCCCCAGGCGACGCCGTCATGGCGCGCGGTGCCGGCGCGGCGCTGCAACAGGCCGCCCTTGATCGGGAAGCGGGCGTTGTCGAAGTTGAGCCAGGGATACATCGCGCGCACGCCGTCGCGGTCGAGCAGTTCGGCATCGGCGCCGGCGAGCAGCATCGCATTGCCGCGGCGGCGATAGGCGTCGCGCTGGCCGTCGGTATGGATCAGGTTCAAAATCCCGCGCTGGCTCACCATCGCGTTGAAATTGAACTCCTGCTCCATGTTCTCCCAGAGCTTCATGGAGAATTCGTAGAACGGCTCGTTGCCCGGCAGCAGGTAGTTCGAGCGGATGATCGTGGTGTTGCGCCCGATGTTGCCGGAGCCGAGCCAGCCCTTTTCGAGCACCGCGATGCGCTTGCCCTGGAACACTTTCGCCAGGTGATAGGCGGTCGACAACCCGCCACCGCCACCGCCCACGATGACATAGTCATAGGCGGGCTGCGGCTCGGGGTTGCGCCACAGGGGTTTCCACCCGTGGTGCCCCGTCAGGGCCTCTTTGAGGACGCGAAAGCCGGAAAAGCGCATTTTATTCATCCGAGTAGAGGAAACGGGCCCGGGGGCACCCGGGCCCGGGAGGATCAGATGTCGAGCGTGTTGTCACGTTCCCAATGCGAGAAGTGGTTCACGAAGCTGTTCCACTCCTGCATCTTGAGCTTGAGGTAGCCGGCCGAGAATTCCTCGCCCATCGCCGCCTTCAGCCCCGGGTCCGCGTCATAGGCGCGGATCGCGTCGAGAAGGTTGAGCGGCAGCTTCGGCGCGCCCTCGATCTTGTGGCCCTCGGCATACATGTCGATGTCGTAGCGCGGGCCGGGATCGGCCTTCGACTTGAGGCCGGAAAGACCGGCCGCGATGATGACGGCCTGAAGCAGATAGGGGTTCACCGCGCCGTCGGGCAGGCGCAGCTCGAACCGGCCGGGGCCGGGGACGCGCACCATATGGGTGCGGTTGTTGCCGGTCCAGGTCACGGTGTTCGGCGCCCAGGTCGCGCCCGAGATCGTGCGCGGCGCGTTGATCCGCTTGTAGGAGTTGATCGTCGGGTTGGTGATCACGGCGAGCGCCGAGGCGTGCTTCATGATGCCGCCGAGGAAGTGGCGCCCCTCGTCCGAGAGGCTGAGTTCTTTCGACGGATCGGAGAAGGCGTTCTTGCCGGTCTTGGTGTTCCACACCGAGATATGCGCGTGGCAGCCGTTGCCGGTGAGGCCCATGATCGGCTTCGGCATGAAGGTGGCGCGCAACCCGTGCTTCTCGGCGACCGATTTCACCATGAACTTGAAGAAGCTGTGCTTGTCGGCGGTGGCCATCGCGCCGTCGTATTTCCAGTTCATCTCGAACTGGCCGTTCGCGTCCTCGTGGTCGTTCTGGTAGGGTTCCCAGCCAAGCTCCAGCATGTAATCGCAGATCTCGGCGATCACGTCATAGCGGCGCATCACCGCCTGCTGGTCGTAGCAGGGTTTCGACGCGGTATCGAAGGCGTCGGAGATCTGCGTGCCTTCCGGGGTGAGCAGGAAGAATTCCGGCTCGACGCCGGTCTTCACCTCGAGATCCATCTCGGCGGCTTCGGCGATCAGTTTGGCCAGCACGTTGCGCGGGGCCTGCGCGAGATCGGCGCCGTCCATCACGCAGTTCGAGGCGACCCAGGCCACGTCCTTCTTCCAGGGCAGCTGGATCACCGCGCTCGCGTCCGGCACGGCGAGCATGTCGGGATGCGCCGGCGTCAGGTCGAGATGCGTCGCGAAACCGGCAAAGCCCGCGCCATCGGTCTGCATGTCGGAGATCGCGGCGGCAGGGACCAGCTTGGCGCGCTGCGCACCAAACAGGTCCGTGTAGGAAATCATGAAGTATTTCACGCCCTTTTCGCGGGCGAAGGCGGCAAGATCGGTCATGTTATCGTTTCCCTGTTGGTATGCGGGCGCGGTCCCTGAGCCGCGCCCGTCAAATGTCAGAACCCGCCCTGGCCCGGGATCCAGCTGGTGCCGGCGAGCGGCACCTGCGCCATCGCCGCCGCCTCGATCGTGAGCGCGCAGAGGTCTTCGGGTTCGAGGTTGTGGACGTGGCTCTTGCCGCAGGCGCGGGCGATCGTCTGCGCCTCGAGCGTGAGCACGGCGAGGTAGTTGCGCAGCCGGCGCGCGGCCTCCACCGGGTCGAGCCGCTTCATCAGCTCGGGATCCTGGGTGGTGATGCCGGCCGGATCCTTGCCCTCGTGCCAGTCGTCATAGGCATCCGCGGTGGTGCCGAGCTTGCTGTATTCGGCGGCCCATTTCGGATCGTTCTCGCCCAGCGCGACCAGCGCCGCGGTGCCGATCGCGACCGCATCGGCGCCCAGCGCCAGCGCCTTCGCCACATCGGCACCGGTGCGGATGCCGCCCGAGACGACGAGCTGCACCTTGCGATGCATGCCGAGATCCTGCAGCGCCTTCACCGCGGGGCGGATGCAGGCGAGCGTCGGCTGGCCGACATGCTCGATGAACACGTCCTGCGTCGCCGCGGTGCCGCCCTGCATGCCGTCGAGCACGACGACATCGGCGCCGGCCTTCACCGCAAGCGCGGTGTCATAGTACGGGCGCGCGCCGCCGACCTTGATGTAGATCGGCTTTTCCCAGTTGGTGATCTCGCGGATCTCGAGGATCTTGATCTCGAGGTCATCGGGGCCGGTCCAGTCCGGGTGACGGCAGGCCGAGCGCTGGTCGATGCCGACGGGCAGGTTGCGCATGCCGGCGACGCGCTCGGTGATCTTCTGGCCAAGCAGCATGCCGCCGCCGCCGGGCTTCGCGCCCTGGCCGACCACGATCTCGATCGCGTCGGCGCGGCGCAGGTCGTCCGGGTTCATCCCGTAACGGCTCGGAAGATACTGATAAACCAGCTTTTCCGAATGGCCGCGTTCTTCGTTGGTCATGCCGCCGTCGCCCGTGGTGGTCGAGGTGCCGGCCATCGTGGCGCCACGGCCGAGGGCCTCTTTCGCCGGGCCCGAAAGCGCGCCGAAGGACATGCCGGCGATCGTCACCGGGATCTTCAGCTCGATCGGCTTTTTCGCGAAGCGCGTGCCGAGCACGACATCGGTGCCGCATTTCTCGCGGTAGCCTTCGAGCGGGTAGCGCGAGATCGAGGCGCCAAGGAACAGCAGGTCGTCGAAATGCGGCACGCGCCGTTTCGCACCGCCACCGCGGATGTCGTAGATGCCGGTTTCGGCGGCGCGGCGGATCTCGGCGTTGATCTCGGGCGAGAAGGTCCAGCTGTCGCGCGGCTTGGTCTGGGGGGTCTTGTCCATCTTTCGGTCCTCAATACGCGCCGGCGTGGTCGACGTGGAAATTGTAGAGCTGGCGGGCGGAGCCGTAGCGCTTGAACTCTTCGGGTTTCGCGTCGCAGCCGGCGCGGGCGAGGAGATCCTTCAGGATCTCGATATGCTCGGGGCGCATCTCCTTCTCGATGCAGTCGGCGCCGAGCGACTTGACCGAGCCGCGCACGAAGAGGCGCGCCTCGTAAAGGCTGTCGCCGAGCGCGTCGCCCGCGTCGCCGCAGACGACCAGATTGCCCGACTGCGCCATGAAGGCGGACATGTGGCCGATGTTGCCATGCACCACGATGTCGATGCCCTTCATCGAGATGCCGCAGCGGGAGGACGCATTGCCCTTGATGACCAGAAGGCCGCCGTGGCCGGTGGCGCCCGCGTATTGTGAGGCGTCGCCCTCGATGATGACGGTGCCCGACATCATGTTCTCGGCGACACCCGGGCCCGCGGAGCCGGTGACGTGGACCGTCGCCTGCTTGTTCATCCCGGCGCAATAGTAGCCGGTCGAGCCCTTCACCGTGACCTCGATCGGCGCGTCGAGGCCGACGGCGACCGCATGGGCGCCCTTCGGGTTCTCGATCACCCATTGGGTCTGGTTGGTGGTCTCGGCCTGGGCCTGGAGCGCCGCGTTCACATCGCGCAGCACCATGGTGGACATGTCGAGGGTCTGCATTCTCAGCGCTCCCAGAAGTAGACGGTGGCGGGTTCCGGTTCCCAGACGCGGGCGGTCTCGATGCCGGGGAGTTTGGCGAAGGCGCGGTATTCCGAACCGAAGGCGACGTAGTCTTCGGTCTCGGCCATCACCGCGGGCTTGCAGGCGACCGGGTCGCGCACCACGCCGAAACCGTTCTTGGTGCCGACGACGAAGGTGAAGAACCCGTCGAGATCGTCGAGCGTGCCTTCGAGCGCTTGGCCCAGGTTCGCGCCTTCCGCGAGCCGCGAGGAGATGTAGCAGGCCGCCACTTCGGTGTCGTTCTGGGTCAGCGGCGCAAAGCCCTTCGCGGTGAGCACGCGGCGCATCTGGTTGTGGTTCGAGAGCGAGCCGTTGTGCACGAGGCACTGGTCGTCGCCGGTCGAGAACGGGTGGGCGCCGAGCGTCGTCACCGCGCTTTCCGTCGCCATCCGGGTGTGACCGATACCGTGGCTGCCGCCCATCGCGCGGATGCCGAAGCGCGCCGCGACGTCCTTCGGCAGGCCGATCTCCTTGAAGATCTCCATCGTCGAGCCGACGCCCATCACGCGGATGCCGCGTTCGGTCATGAAGGCGCGGGCCGCCGCCTCGGCATCGGCCGGGATCGCGAGCACCGCATGGGTCGCGATCACCTTCATCGTGACCTTCTGGCCAAGCGCCGCCGCAAGCGCGGCTTCGAGCCCGTCGAAGGTCACCTCGGGGGTGTCCGACTGGACCGTCATCTTCAGGCCACCGTCCTCGTCGCCATAGATCGCGATCCCGGCCGAGTCCGGCCCGCGATCGGTCATGGTGATGAGCATATCGGTGAGCATATCGCCCAGACGCGGGCGCAGATCTTCCCTCTTAAGAAAGAGGCCAACGATGCCACACATAGTCTTCTCCGTTCAGCTTCGGCTGGTGCCGTCTCGGATTGACTAGCAGGAAACTAATTTTCCCCTCAAGCGATTTTACTTCTGCCGAAGAAAATTTTCCTGAGGTGCAATATGTGCTGAAAATCTGGGCGGTTTTGCCGGGCCAGAACGGCCCGGCGCCGCGAAAACCGGCAAGACGGCTTATTTCGCCTGCGGATAGGTGATGATCGAGAGGTAATGCGCGGGCAGTTCGACGAGCTCTTCGGGCCCGTGCGGCGCATCCGAGTCGAACAGCAGCGTGTCGCCCGGCTCGAGCCGGTAGACCTGATCGCCGTGGCGATAGTCGACCACGCCCTTGAGCATGTAGAGCATCTCGATCCCCTCGTGCTGGAAGGTGGGGAAACGGTCGCTCTGGGTGCTCAGAACGATCAGATAGGGTTCGACCACCACCCCCGAGTCGTTCGAGCCGATATGGCCGAGCAGGTGGTATTGATGCCCCGCCCGGGTGCCGGCGCGTTCGATCTCCACCCCCTCGCCCGCCTTCACATGCATGCAGCCGCGGCTTTCCTCGAAGCCCGAGAAAAGCTGCACCAGCGGCACGCGCAGCGCATGGGCGAGCGTCTGCAAGGTGGCGAGCGAGGGCGAGATCACCCCGTTCTCGATCTTCGAGAGCATGCCGACCGAGAGCCCCGCGGCCGCGGCGAGGTCCGATCCGGTCATGCGCTGGCGCTTGCGCAGCTCGCGCACCTGGCGCCCGATCGCGACCTCGAGGTTCTTCTCGCGGCTCTCGCGCAGGGCATGGGGGTTCTGGGTCAGTTTCTGCTCGTTGCCGCTCTGTTCATTCATGGCTCAATGCACTCCTTCAATACCCCCCCATTTCAGCGCAGTTTTCGTCTAAGGAAAAGAGCGCATCGCAAGCGCTTGGGATGGGCGACGCGACGTTTCGTCTGAGGAAATTCCTTTTCTTCGCGCGCTGCAAGCCCCCCACCCTCTGGCCGCGCTGGCCCGGGCGCGGTAGAACGGGCGGGACCAGACAGGAGGCCGCCATGACCGAGACCCCGAAACCGCAACGCACCGCGCTCGTCACCGGCGCCTCCGGGTTCATCGGTTTTCACCTGAGCCGGCTCCTGCTCGAGGAGGGCTGGCGGGTGATCGGGCTCGACAATCTCTCCGATTACTACGACGTGCAGCTGAAGCTCCGCCGGCAGGAGATCCTCGCGCAGCAGCCGGGGTTCCGGGTGGTGAACGACGCGGTCGAGACCCCCGGGCTGATGATGCAGCTCTTCGACGAGCACCGCCCCGATGTCGTCGTGCATCTCGCGGCGCAGGCCGGCGTGCGCTATTCGATCGAGAACCCGCGCTCCTACCTCGAAAGCAATATCGTCGGCACGTTCGAAATTCTGGAGGCCGCCCGCGCCTTCCCGCCCGCGCATATGCTGCTCGCCTCGACCTCCTCGGCCTATGGCGCGAATACGGTGATGCCCTATGTCGAGACGGCGAAGGCCGATCACCAGATGAGCTTTTACGCCGCGACGAAGAAGGCGACCGAGAGCATGGCGCACAGCTATGCCCATCTTTACGATCTGCCCGTCACGATGTTCCGCTTCTTCACCGTCTACGGGCCCTGGGGCCGGCCGGACATGGCGCTTTTCAAGTTCACGAAGGCGATCCTGCAAGGCGAACCGATCGACGTTTACAATTACGGCGACATGAAGCGGGACTTCACCTATGTCACCGATCTCGTCGCCGCCATTCGCCTGCTGATCGACGCGGTGCCGGTGCGCCCCGAAGGTGGCGTCGTGCCCGAGGGCGACAGCCTCTCGCCGGTCGCGCCCTGGCGGGTGGTGAACATCGGCAATTCCGAGCCGGTGCAGCTCACCGATTACATCGCCGCGATCGAGGCGGCGACCGGGCGGGAGGCGATCCGCAACCTGATGCCGATGCAGGCGGGCGACGTGCCCGCGACCTGGGCGGATACCACGCTTTTGCAGCGTCTCACCGGCTATGCGCCGAAGACCCGCGTCCCCGAGGGGGTGCAGGCCTTCGTCGACTGGTATCGCGGCTATTACGGCGTCTGAACGCTCAGCGTTCCGGCGCCGGGATGAACTCGGCGTCGTCGCCCGGCGGCAGGCTGAAACGGCCATGCGCCCAGTCGCCCGCGCGCCAGGCCTCCTTCGCCGCCGCGATCCGCTCGCGCGAGGAGGCGACGAAGTTCCACCAGATGTAGCGCGGCCCGTCGAGCGTCGCACCGCCAAGGATCATCAGCCGCGCCCCCGCATCGCCGGCATGAACCGAGATCCGGTCGCCCGGGCGGAAGACGAGCATCCGCCCCGCCTCGAAGGTCTGACCGCCCACGGAAACCGAGCCCCGGAGCACATAGACGCCGCGATCCTCGTGATCGTCGGGCAGCGGCAGGCCGGCGCCGGGCGCGAGCTCCGCATCGGCGTAGAAGAGATCCGAGGGCATGGCGAGCGGCACCCTCTCCCCCCAGCCATGGCCAAGGATCAGCCGCAGCTTCTTGCCCTCGGCATCGAGCACCGGCAGCGCCGCCTTCCCGAGATGGGCAAAGCCCGCCGCGCCATCCTCGCCGTCCTTCGGCAGCGCGACCCAGGTCTGGATCCCCGCCATCATCTGCCCGCTTTCGCGCACCGCGCCATCGGTGCGTTCGGAATGGGTGATGCCGTGGCCCGCCACCATCCAGTTCACCGCGCCCGGCTCGATCCACTGATCGGTGCCGAGGCTGTCGCGGTGATGCAGCCGCCCGTTCATCAGGTAAGTGACGGTGCCGAGCCCGATATGCGGATGCGGGCGCACGTCCATCCCCTCGCCCGAGAGGAATTCGACCGGGCCGATCTGGTCGAAGAAGATGAAGGGGCCGACCATCTGCCGCGCGGCCGAGGGCAGCGCGCGGCGCACCTCGAAACCGCCCAGATCGCGGGCGCGGGGAACGATCACGGTCTCGATCGCGTCGACGGCGTCGCCGATCGGGATCGTCGGGTCGAGAAGCGGGCTCCAGCTCATGGCATCCTCCGGAATTGCGTTGCGCAGAACCTAACCTCTGCGGCCCCGCCGACCTAGGCCGATCGTCGCGCAGGCCTGGTGCATGTCCGCACAGCGCCCCCGCCGCGGCGCGGCGCTTGACTTCCCCCGCGGGCGGGCTTTCTCAGGGGGGAGATAAAGACGAGTGACATGACCGACGCCCAAGCCCTTCCCCCCGGCACCATTCCCCCCGCCCCCGAAGCCCCGCCGCAGGCCGCGCGGTCGCGCGAACCGATGCCCGAGCTGACGCATCGGCGGCGGATGCAGATCTTCGGCTTCCTGCTGCTCTGCACCTTCATGGCGATGCTCGACAACCAGATCGTCTCGACCGCGCTGCCGACGATCGTGGGCGAGTTCGGCGCGCTCGAGCGCTTCGGCTGGGTGGGCTCCGCCTATCTGCTCGCGCAGGCCTCGGTGATGCCGGTCTATGGCAAGCTCGGCGATCTGATCGGGCGCAAATATGTGCTGATGGTCGCGGTGGGGCTTTTCGTTCTCGGCTCGCTCGCCTGTTCGCTCGCCTGGTCGATGGACAGCCTGATCGGCTTTCGCGTGCTGCAGGGGCTGGGCGCGGGCGGCATCATGGTCTCGATCTTCGCCGTCAACGCCGACATTTTCGCGCCCCGCGAGCGCGCGAAACGGCAAAGCATGTCGAGCCTCGTGCTGATGGCCGCGGCCTCGATCGGGCCCACGCTCGGCGGGGTCATGTCGGAGACGCTCGGCTGGCGCTCGATCTTCTTCGTGAATGTGCCGGTGGGCGCCATCGCGCTGATCGGGCTTTATGTGATGCTGCCGCTCACCCGCTCCGAACGGCGGCCAAAGCTCGACGTCGCCGGCGCGCTGACCTTGGCGGCGACGATCGCGGGGGTGGTGCTCTTGGCCGACAGCGCGCAGATCTTCGGCGCGCTGATCTCCTGGCAATCGGGCGTGCTGCTTTGCACGATCCTCGTCATGGGCGCGATCTGGGTCGCGGTGGAGCGGCGCGCGGCCGAACCCGTGGTGCCGCTTTACCTCTTCAAGCGGCGCAACTTCTCGCTTCTGCTCGTCGTCGCGCTCACCTCCGGTTCGGTGGCGATCGGGCTTGCGAATTATCACGCCTTCTATCTGCAGCTGACGACCGGGCTTTCGCCCTCCCGCGCGGGGCTCTTCTTCATCGCGATCACCGGCGGGCTGGCGGTCGGGTCGCTCACCGCCGGGCGGCTGATCGCGCGCACCGCGATCTACAAGCCCTGGCTCGCCGCGGGGCTCGCGATCTCGACCGTCTCGCTTTCCTCGCTCTCCTTCCTGCCGGTCGGCACGGGTTTCGCCGTGCTCGCGGCGATCTTCATGCTGCATGGTTTCTCGGTCGGGCTCGCGCAGCAATCGCCCGTCATCGGCATCCAGATCGAGGCGCCCGGGCGCGATGTCGGCGCGGCGACCGGGGCGGTGACGCTCGGCCGGATCGCCGGCGCCTCGCTCGCGATGTCGGTCTATGGCGCGATCCTTTCGGGGATGCTCGCCAAGGTGCAAATCCCCGGTCTCGGCACGCTCGCCGATGCCGCGCCGAGCGCGGTGAACGCGCTGCCCGAGGCCGCCCGCGAGGCCGCGCGGCAGGCCGTCGGGCACGCCTATCACGCGCTTTACCTCAGCGCCGCGGTGATCGCGGTGATCGGGCTCGTCGCCGCGCTCGCGCTGCGCCCGGTGCGGCTCGAAGGGCCGCTGCGCACCGAATCCGCGCGAAAATCCGAACCGGGCGGTTCGGAGGTGGCATCTGCGGGCGAAGCGGCCTAGACTGAACTGCAACCCCCGATGAGGCCCCGTGACCCTGCTGATCTTCACCGATCTCGACGGAACGCTGCTCGACCATGAGAGCTACGATTTCACCCCGGCGCGCCCGATACTGGCGCGGCTGGCGGCGATGAGGGCGCCGGTGGTGCTTGCCTCCTCCAAGACCGCGGCGGAAATTGCCGAGTGGCAGCAAAGGCTTGGGCTGAGCGGCACGCCCGCGATCGTGGAAAATGGCGCGGCGCTGTTCGACGGGACATTCGACGACGACGCCTATCAAAGGCTGCGCGCCGCGCTTGCCGAGATCGGTGCGCCGTTTCGCGGCTTTGGCGACATGAGCGCGGAAGAGGTCGCCGAGGTGACCGGCCTTTCGCCCGCCGAGGCGGCGCTCGCGAAGCGGCGCGGGCATTCCGAGCCCGGCCTCTGGCAGGGCTCGGAGGCCGCCCTGCAAGGCTTTCTTGCCGCGCTCGCGGCGCGCGGCATCACCGCGCGCCGCGGCGGGCGGTTCCTGACGCTCGGCTTTGGCGGCACCAAGGCCGGGCGGATGGCGGAACTGATCGCCCGCTTCAAACCTTCCCATACCGTCGCCCTTGGCGATGCGCCGAACGACATCGAGATGCTGACGCAGGCCGATTTCGGCGTGATCGTCGCCAATCCGCACGGCCCCGGCCTGCCGCCCCTTCCGGGCGAGGCCGAGGGTCGCGTGATCCGCACCACCGCCCCCGGGCCGCAAGGCTGGGCCGAAGGCATGGAGACCATCCTCAGCCGCATCGGCTGACAGAGCACAAGGAAGAAGATGGCTGATTTTCAACAGAACGGGAATATCGCGCAGTTTCACAACCTGCGCACCACGCCGCTCGAGGAGCTCGAATACCGGCTCGAGACCTTCGCGCAGACCCGCAAGATCAGCCTGATCCTGCCCTCGCTCTATTCCGAACTCGAGGGCCCCGCGCTTGGCAATATCCTCGCCGAGATCGCCAAGGTGAAATACCTCCACCGCGTGATCATCGGCCTCGACGCCGCGAACGAAGAACAATACCGCCACGCGCGCGAATTTTTCTCGGTGCTGCCGCAGAACCATGTGGTGATCTGGAACGACGGGCCGCGGATGCGCGAGTTGATGGCGCGGCTCGAACCGCTCGGCCTCGGCCCGATCGAGAAGGGCAAGGGCCGCAACGTCTGGACCTGCATCGGCTATCTGATCGCCTGCGCCGACTCTGCGGTGATGGCGATCCACGATTGCGACATCGTCACCTACCAGCGCGAGATGCTCTCGCGCCTCGTCTATCCGGTGGCGGACCCGACCTTCCCCTATCAACTTTCCAAGGGCTTCTACCCGCGCATCGGCAACAACCGCATGGGCGGGCGGGTGACCCGCAACCTCGTCTCTCCGCTTCTGATTTCATTGAAGAAAGTGATCGGGGATCGCGATTACATCGACTATCTGCGGGCCTTCCGTTATCCGCTTTCCGGCGAGTTCGCAATGCGCACGCTCGGCCTGCCCGACCTGCGCATGCCCTCCGACTGGGGGCTGGAGATCGGCGTCCTGTCGGAGGCCTGGCGCTACATGGGGCCGCGCGCGGTCTGTCAGGTCGAGATCGCCGACATCTACGATCACAAGCATCAGGATCTTTCGCCCGAGGATGCGCAGGCCGGGCTGAACCGGATGTCGCTCGACATCTGCAAGGCGATCTTCCGCAAGCTCGCCGCCGATGGCACGGTGTTCTCGACCAATGTCTTCCGCACGCTGAAGGCGACCTACCGGCGCCGCGCGCTCGACATGCTCGAGGTCTACGCCCATGACGCGGCGATGAACGGGCTCGCCTTCGACCGCCATGCCGAGGAGCTGTCGATCGGGCTTTTCGCGGAAAACATCATGCAGGCGGGGCAGGTCTTCCTCGACAATCCGCAGGAGCTGCCCTTCATCCCGAACTGGAACCTCGTGCATTCGGCCGACCCGAAATTCCTGAGTGATTTCAAGGCGGCGGTGGCGGCGGACACGGCCGGAAGCGCGCCCGCCTGAGGCGGCGGGTCAGGCGAGGTTGGAGATCCAGCGGCACTGGTAGGGCGCAAGCGCGATGCGCCCGTCCGCCGCCACCTCCTCGCCGGAAAGCAGGTCGCTCCAGTCCTCGTCCTCGATCAGGTTGAGCTGCCAGGCCTCGATCTCGACCGTCTCGGAGGAGACGTTGTGCAGCGCGAAGATCGACTGCCGGCGGTCGAGCGACTGGCGCCAGACGCCGAGGATGCGGTCGTCGAGCTGTAGCGTGAGCTGCGTCGCATTCGGGTGGAACCCCGGCTGACGCGCGCGCAGCCGCAGCCGGCGGCCCATTTCGCCAAAGACCTGCGCCTGATCGCTTGCCGGATCGGCGAGTGCCGCCTGCAGCTCGGGATAGTTCCAGCGGTGGCGGTTGATCGCGCGGTTCATGCCGCGTTTTTCCACCGCCTGGGTGTCGTTCGGCGTGGCGAGCAGCGAATGGATGTAGAAGGCCGGGATCCCCTCGAGCGACATCGCGATCGTCTGCGCGCAGAGGAAGCGGGCGATCTTGCGCCCCTCCTCCCCCGCGATCGTGCGCGAGAGCGCGTCGAAATAGCCGCAATTGAGCTCATAGGGCGCCTCGCCGCCGCCCGGCAGCGCCCGCATCGAGACGAGCCCCCCCGCCCCGCGCACCGCCCCGATCATCGCGGCGATCTCCTCGGGCGGCAGGATGCCTTCGACCGGGCGCATGCCGATGCCGTCATGGCTGGCGGTGAAGTTGAAATAGGCGCAGCCCAAGGGCGCGGGCGGCATCGTGCGCAGCCAGCGGCGCAGGTAACGCACGTTGCCCGAAAGCAGCGCATGCAGCACGAGCGGCGGCAGCGGGAAGTTGTAGACCATATGCGCCTCGTCCCGGCGCCCGAAATAGCTCAGATTCTCGGCCTTCGGCACATTCGTCTCGGTGAGCAGGATCACCTTTTCCGTGGCGAAATCAGCCAGCGCCCGCATCAGCTTCACGATCGCATGGGTCTGCGGCAGGTGGATCGAGGGGCTGCCCGCCTCCTTCCAGAGGAAGGCCACGGCATCGAGCCGCAGGATCCGCACCCCCTGGTCGATGTGAAAGCGCAGGATGCGGAGGATCTCGAGCAGAACCTCGGGGTTGCGGAAGTCGAGATCGACCTGATCGTGGCTGAAGGTACACCAGACATGGCGCTCCCCCATCGCGGTCGTCACCTTGCGCAAAAGCGGCGTCGTGCGCGGGCGCACCACCGCGCTCAGATCCTCCTCGGGCGTGGCCTCCATGAAGAAGCGGTCATAGGGCGGCTGCCCCTGCCGATAGGCGTTGAACCAGACCCCCTGCGAGGAGACATGGTTCAGCACCATGTCCGACATCAGCGAGAATTCGGCGCCGATGCGCGCGATGTCGGGCCAGTCGCCCAGGCTCGGGTCGACCTTGTAATAATCGGTCACCGCGAAACCGTCGTCGGAGGTATAGGGAAAGAACGGCAGGATATGCACGCCGTTCACCGCCCCCTTCAGATTGCCCTCGAGAAAGTCGAGCAGCAGGTCGAGCGGCTTGTGCTGCCCGTCGAGGATCGAATTGCCATAGGTGATGACCAGCGCGTCGCGCTCCGACCAGAGGTCGTTCGAGGGGCGGCGCGGCCTTTGCCGGCGCGGCCGGTCCCCGGGCCAGAAGGCGGCGATCACCTCGGCGGCAAGCGCGTCCGGATCGCGCGCGGGATAGATCAGCGCAAGCAGCGCGGTGAGGCGCGCGCGCAGGCTGGCGACGGCGGTCTTTTCGGAAATCGGTCCGGCTCCTCTGGCGTCATGGTCACGTCGTGAAACTGTAACCGCTTGCCCGCCCGGGTAAAGGGCGCTGCGATGCAGCATGCCTGTGCCGCAGCGCTTTGCCTGCGAAAGAGGCAGTTCCCCGGCCCCTGCCCCGCCCGCACCTCCGCCCGCGCCCTTGCCGGCACCCTTGCCCGCACCCTTGCCCCTCGGGGGGCGTTCTGGAAAGAAGGGGCAAAGACCAGCGGGACGGCCCATGTACGAACACGCCTTCAATGCCATCGAGAAAGCCCTGCGCGCCGAGGAAGGCATCTCGAACGAACTCGATTACGTCGAGCAGACCTCCTGGGTGCTGTTCCTGAAATACCTCCACGACCTCGAGGGCGACCGGCGCGACCGCGCCGAGCTCGAGGGCCGGCCTCATGCCCCGATCATCGACGGCCGCTTCCGCTGGGACCGCTGGGCCGCGCCGAAACGCGACGGCGCCTTCGACCACGGCGCGGCGCTGACCGGCGACGACCTCGTGCGCTTCGTCGACACCGAGCTTTTTCCGCATCTGGCGCTGTTTCACGACCGCGCCACCGGCCCCGACACGATCGAATACCGGATCGGCGAGGTCTTCACCGAGCTGCGCTCGAAATTCCGCTCGGGCTATATCCTGCGCGACGTGCTCGAGATCGTCGACGGGCTCCGCTTCAAGACCCAGGCCGACAAGCACGAGCTTTCCGCCCTCTACGAGACCCGGATCCGCCGCATGGGCAACGCCGGGCGCAACGGCGGCGAGTACTACACCCCCCGCCCGCTGATCCGCGCGATGATCGCCGTCACCGACCCGCAGATCGGCGAAACCATCTACGACGGCGCCGTCGGCTCGGCGGGCTTTCTGTGCGAGGCCTATGACCACCTGCGCCGCCCCGGTCTCAGCGCCTCCGACTTCGAGACGCTGCAACGGCGCACCTTCTACGGGCAGGAGAAGAAATCCCTCGCCTATGTCATCGGCATCATGAACATGGTGCTGCACGGCATCGAGGCGCCGAACATCCTCCACACCAATTCGCTCAACGAGAACGTCCTCGACATCCGCGAGAAGGACCGCCACGACATCGTGCTGGCCAACCCGCCCTTCGGCGGCGGCGAGCGGCGCGAGGTGCAGCAGAACTTCCCGATCAAATCGGGCGAGACCGCCTATCTCTTCTTGCAGCATTTCATCCGCAAGCTGCGCCCCGGCGGGCGCGCGGCAATCGTCATCAAGAACACTTTCCTGAGCAACACCGACAATGCGAGCGTGGCGCTGCGCCGCGAATTGCTCGAAAGCTGCGATCTGCACAGCGTGCTCGACTGCCCGCAGGGCACGTTCCAGGGCGCGGGGGTGAAGACGGTGGTGCTGTTCTTCACCCGCGGCACGCCGACGCGGCGGATCTGGTATTACCAGCTCGACCCGGGCCGGTCCCTGGGCAAGACCAACCCGCTGAACGATGCGGATATGGCGGAATTCGTGACGCTGCAACGCAGCTTCGCGACCGGGCCGAAATCCTGGATCACCGAACGCGCGGAGATCGACGCGGAGAGCTGCGATCTGTCGGTGAAGAACCCGAACGCCCCCGCGGCCGAGGCCCTGCGCGCGCCCGAAGAGATCATCGACGCGATCCTCGCCCGCGACGCCGAGACGGCGGAGATTCTTGGGCGCATCCGGGGGCTGCTGTGAAGGCGGGGTGGGAGGTCCGGCCGCTGGGGGAGGTGTGTACGGTCGTCAACGGTGGCACGCCGAAATCGAATATTCCGGCCTATTGGGACGGCACCGTGAACTGGCTGACCCCGAAAGATATGGGCCAGATGAAGGGTCGATATATTTCCGATACTCCGCGGAAAATCACCGAAGACGGTCTTGCGAATTCTTCGGCGCGACTGGTTCCTCCGCAGTCCGTCATCATGTCCACCCGCGCACCGATCGGGCATCTCGCGATCAACGAAACTCCGATGGCCTTCAATCAAGGTTGCCGCGGCATGGTGCCCGGCGCCTCGCTGGACACAACCTATCTCTTTCATTTTCTGTCCGCGAATATCGAAGCCCTGAATGAATTAGGAACGGGAGCCACGTTCAGGGAACTGTCCGCCTCGGCGTTGAAAGGGTTTGCCATCCCCCTCCCGCCGCTGGAGGAACAGAAGCGCATCGTCGCGATTCTGGACGAGGCCTTCGAGGGCCTCGACCGCGCCCGCGCAAATGCCGAAGCCAACCTCGCCGACGCACGGGAGTTGTTTGAAAGCTATTTGGAACTGGAATTTTCTATCCCACCCGATGATTGGCGGCCAGAATCTCTTGGTGCACTCTGTCGCCAGATAACTGTTGGGCATGTCGGACCAATGGCGGAACGGTATGTTGAAACTGGCATTCCATTCCTGCGGTCGCAAAATATAAAACCGTTTATGGTAGACCTTTCAGGGGTCAAATACATCGACGCGAAATTCATGGCTGAGCTGCGCAAATCTGAACTCAGGCCCGGCGACGTCGTCATTGTGAGAACGGGTTACCCGGGAACGTGCGCCGTGATCCCGGACGACCTCGAGTTAGCGAACTGCGCAGACATCGTCATTGCGCGCCCCGGCCCTAACCTTGACCCGCATTTCATGACAATGCTTCTCAACTCGAGATATGGAAAGGATCACGTTGCACGTGTTTCAGTTGGTGCAGCCCAAAAGCATTTCAACGTGGCGGCCGCAAAAGCGGCTATTTTTCCTATCCCGCCAATTTCCGTTCAACGACAACTTGTAGAGAAATCCGCCGAAATTCGTGGGATGGAAAACGATCTTGTGGCACGCATCCAAAATAAAGAGCACCTACTCTCCACCCTCCGCCAATCGCTCCTGCAAAAAGCCTTCTCAGGCGCACTCAGCTGACCTAACCTCGCCCCATGTTTGAGAACGAGACCGAATCCGACACCCGCGCCAACCGGATCGACCCGGTGCTTGCCGCTGCGGGCTGGACTTCGGTCGAGGGGGCGCGGATCCGGCGCGAGGTGATCTGCCCCGGCCGCATCCTGCCCGGGGGCAAGCGCGGCGGGGCGCTCGCCGCCGATTACGTGCTGATCTACCGCGACCAGAAGCTCGCCGTGATCGAGGCGAAGCGCGCCGCCCTGCCGCCAAGCGCGGGCCTCGCCCAGGCGAAGGATTACGCCACCCGGCTTGGCGCGCGCTTTGCCTGGGCCACCAACGGGCGCGGCTGGTACGAGGCCGACATGCAGACCGGCGCCGAGGGGGCACAAACCCCCTTCCCCACGCCCGACGCGCTCTGGGCGCGCTGTTTCGGGGCCGAAAGCGGCTGGCGCGAGCGCTTCGGCGCGGTGCCCTTCGAGACGGCGGGCGGCAAATGGGAGCTGCGCTATTACCAGCACCGCGCGATCACCGCCGTGCTCGAGGCGCTGGGGCGCGGCGAGCGGCGCATCCTGCTCACCCTCGCCACCGGCACCGGCAAGACCTCGATCGCCTTCCAGATCGCCTGGAAACTGTTTCACGCGCGCTGGAACCTCTCGGGCGCCCCCACGCGCCGCCCGCGCATCCTGTTCCTCGCCGATCGCAACATCCTCGCCGATCAGGCGTTCAACGCCTTTTCCGCCTTCGCCCCCGATGCGATCGCCCGGATCGACCCCGAGGCGATCCGCAAGAAGGGCGGCGTGCCGCTGAACGCGAGCCTCTTCTTCACCATCTTCCAGACCTTCATGACCGGCGAGGGCGCGCCGAATTACGCCGGCTACCCGCCCGATTTCTTCGATTTCATCATCGTCGACGAATGCCACCGCGGCGGCGCGAACGACGAGAGCAGCTGGCGCGGGATCCTCGATTATTTCGCCCCGGCGGTGCAGCTGGGCCTGACCGCGACGCCGCGGCGCCGGCACAATGCCGACACCTACGCCTATTTCGGCGATCCGGTCTACAGCTACGCGCTGCGCGAGGGGATCGAGGACGGTTTCCTCACGCCTTTCAAGCTGCGCCAGATGGCCAGCACGCTTGACGAATATGTCTGGGACGGCAGCGACGAGATCGTGGCGGGCGAGGTCGAGAAGGACCGCTACACCGAGGCCGATTTCAACACCCGCATCGTGATCGCCGAACGCGAGCGCAGCCGGGTGGCGGAATTCATGGCCGAGATCGACCAGCGCCAGAAGACCCTCGTCTTCTGCGCGACGCAGGAGCATGCGCTGCGGGTGCGCGACGACATCAACCAGATCAAGGCAAGCCCGAACCCGAATTACTGCCAGCGCGTCACCGCCGATGACGGCAAGCTCGGCGAGCAGCATCTGCGCGACTTCCAGGACAACGACAAGCTGGTGCCGACGATCCTGACCACCTCGCAGAAGCTCTCGACCGGGGTCGATGCGCGCAACGTCCGCAACATCGTGCTGATGCGCCCGATCCGCTCGATGATCGAATTCAAGCAGATCATCGGCCGCGGCACCCGGACCTATGACGGCAAGGATTACTTCACGATCTATGATTTCGTGAAGGCGCATGAGAATTTCAACGACCCGGAATGGGACGGCGAGCCGCTGCCGCCCGAGGGCGATCCCCCCGCGCCGCGCCCCGACGCGCCCGAGCCCGGCGCAGCGCCGCCCGGCCCGGAAGACGGCGGAACCGATGGCGGGGAGGCGCCGCGCGAAAGGCTCGAGATCCGGCTTGCCGACGGCAAGGCGCGGGCGATCCGCTACGTCGCCGCGACGAGCTACTGGGGCCCCGACGGCAAGCCGATGTCGGCGCAGCAATTCCTCGAACGGCTGTTCGGCGATCTTGCCGCGATGGTCGGCGACGAGGACGAGCTGCGCCGCAAATGGAGCGACCCCGACAGCCGCGCCCGCTTCGTCGCGCTGCTCGCGGAGCGCGGCTATGACGCGGAGCGCCTGGCCGAGATGCGCCGGCTGATCGACGCGCCCGACAGCGACCTTTTCGACGTGCTCGCCTATATCCGCTTCACCACCCCGCCGAAGACCCGCGCCGACCGTGCCGAGGCGGCCCGCAGCGGCGGCGTGGAGGCGGCGGAGGCCGGGATGCGCGATTTCCTGCTGGGCGTGTTGCAGGCCTACGAGACCCGCGGCGAGGGTGAGCTGGCGACCGACAAGCTCGGCGATTTCCTCACCGCGCGCTATGGCACGCTGGCCGATGCGAAAGCCGCACTCGGCGAGGCCGCAGCGATCCGGCGCGCCTTCGTCGGCGTGCAGCGCGACCTCTACCGCCAGTGACGGCGGCGCGGCCTTCGGGCCGGGGGAATGCGACGGAGGGGGTGGTGGGTGATGAGAGGCTCGAACTCCCGACATCCTCGGTGTAAACGAGGCGCTCTACCAACTGAGCTAATCACCCGGCGCGCCCTGATAGCCTGCCCGCCCCCGGATGCGCAAGGGTGATCCCGCGGGACCGCCTGCGCCCCGGTGCTCCGGTGCCCGTCTCAGGCCCAGGCGCCGGCGTCATAGGCGCTGAAGTCGATCGCGCCCGCGGGGATCTGGTCGGGGGTGAGGCCGACGATCACCGCCGCGGTGTCGCCATCGACCTGCACCAGCGTGCTCGTGCCGTCGTCGGAAAGCGTGAGCCCATAGCTGATGTCGCCCGGCTCATAACCTTCCGAATTGAGCACGTCGAAGAAGTTCACCTGCAGCACATCTTCGGCCGGGTCGAAATCGGTGATCGTGACCGCATCGCCCGCGCCCTCGAAATAGCCCTCGTTCTCGAGCACGAACCGGTCCGCCCCGTCGCCGCCGGTCAGCGTGTCACCGACATCACCGATCAGCGTGTCATTGCCACCGCCGCCCTCGAGCAGATCGCCATAGGTCGGCGGATAGGCGTCATAGTCGATCCGCACCCGATCGACCGCGCTGAGCCAGTCGTCGCCCGCCCCGCCAAGCAGCGTGTCGGCCCCCTCGATCGCCGCGAGCACATCGTCGCCCTCCCCGCCGTCATAAAGATCGGACATGCCGATGCTGCCGTCGATCGGCGCATAGCGGTCCTCGCGGATCGAGTCGTTGCCATCGCCACCGAACACGGTGTCGTCGCCCGCCCCATCATTGATCCGGTCATTGCCGGCCCCGCCGTCGAGCCAGTCGTCCCCCGCCCCGCCAGAGAGCGTATCGTCGCCACCGCCGCCCTCGATCGTGTCGAGGAAGTCGCCGCCCGACAGCAGCTCCGCGCCGTCGCCGCCGGTCAGGCTCTCGCCCGCGATCGAGGCGTGATAGAAGCGCGAGTAAGGCGTGCCCCAGACGCTATATTCCGGCAGCGGTCCGGCGCTGGCGAAGAGGTTCATCTGCTCGACCTGATCGAGCGTCAGCCCCTCGAGGTTCAACACCACATCCCCGCCCATCGTCACCGCGACGCCGGTGTCGGTGGTGACGTAATTCATCTCGATCACCGTGCCGTCGTCGACGTCGCTTTCGGGCGTCACGATCACCGCCTGGAAATTGTCGAGCGTGTCCGCGGTCAGCCCGGTCACGGTGATCGGCGCCATCCCCGGGGTATAGGCGATCTCGGAGGTGGGCGCGGTCGGATCGGTGATCTCGGTCGCGGCCAGAGCGTGCACGCGCGAGCCGTCAAGCACCTGCGTCGCGTCGATATAGGTGTCGGTCGCGGTGTCGTGGAGCTGCACGGAGGCCAGCGTGGTGATGTCGCCTTCGGGCAGCGCGACCGAGGTCACCAGCTGGCCGTCGAGCCGCACCTGCAGCTCGTCCCCGACCTCGACCGTCTCGAAGGTGGTGTCCGGGCTCACACCGTCCACCTCGACCGTGAAGCTGCCGAAATAGGCGTGTGCGCCCTCGACCACCACCGGATCGTCGCCCTCGGACCATTGCACGACGAAATCGGAATAGGCGCCACCCGCGAGCGTATCGCCATCGCTGCCGACAAGCGTGTCCCATTCGGCGCCGGTCGCATCGGTGCCGCCGATCAGCAGGTCATGGCCCTCGCCGCCGTCGAGATAGTCATCCCCGGCACCACCGATCAGCGTGTCGTCGCCGGTGCCGCCCAGGAGTGAATCGTCCCAGTTGCCGCCGCTGATCCAGTCCGCGCCGCCCTCGCCCAGCAGCGTGTCGCGGCCGTCATCCCCGGTGATCGTGTCGTCGCCATTGCTGCCGATGAGGGAATCATTGCCCGAAGTGCCGGTGATGTCCGCGCCCGCGAAGCTCGCGCCATGGCTCGTGCCGCTCGACAGATCGTAGACGCTGACCGGCAGATCGCCCGCATCCTCGGGCGCCGCGACGCCCTCGAGCACCGCGACCGTCTCGCCGTTGATCGTCACATGCAGCCCGTCGTCGCCCTCTTCCCAGCTCAGCGCATCATTCGCGCTGTCCCAGGCGGCGGTGCTGATCACCAGGCTGTCGCCCTCCTCGGCGTTGAAATCGGTGACCTGCACGGCCGCATCGCCGGAGGTATAATGCAGATCGAAGGCATCCGCGTCGGCGCCGCCGGTCATCGTGTCGCCGTTGTCGCCCCAGAGGAAATCTTCGCCCGCGCCGCCATCGAGCAGATCGGCGCCGTCGGAGCCGGCGCGGTCGATCGCCGAGAGCAGATCGTCGCCCTCCCCGCCCGAAAGCGTATCCGCCCCCGCGATGTCGAGCAGCAGATCATCGCCCGCGCCGCCGTCGAGACTGTCGTCGCCACTGCCGCCAAGCAGCGCGTCATCGCCCGCCTCGCCCGCCAGCGTGTCGTCGCCCGCGCCGCCATCGGCGCCGAAGAAAGATCGGAAGAGCACACGTC
>NZ_JBFXGV010000055.1:0-23169 GCF_050177655.1 Paenirhodobacter sp. | reverse complement strand
ATGGTAATTAAGGGTGTCACTGATTTGGTGACGTCACCCCACCTGAAAAGGCCGGTTTCGTCACTGTTTTGGTGACGTCCTGTCACCGTTTTGGTGACGTCAAGGGCTCAGACGTCACCGTTTTGGTGACGTGTCGTCACCAATTTGATGACAGGGTTTTTCTTTTTTTGCTTTCCCGCTGGGTTGTGAACCGCCGCCTTCTGCACCGGGAAATCTGCGCCTTCGCACCATCTGCGATAGAGTTTGCGCCCGACAGGTGGCGAGGCGTGCGGGAGGTGAACCTCGGTCAACTCAAACTCGGGCGCCGTTGCCTGCCCGGCCAGCCCAAGCCGTGCCTGTTGCGTGACGACAAGGAAGCCCTTCGCTTGCAGGTCGTGAAAGGCTCGCGCGGCGGTATTGATGCCGACCCCCAACCGCTCCGACGCCTGCCGAACGCTGAGTTGAATCCGGCCATTGTTGTTCATCTTCGGCCCGCGCCATTCGAGCTTGAGCCACGGATAAAGCGCCTGCGCCACGGGCGGAAGCGCCCGCCAAGCGGGCGTTTCCATCGTTTCACGGACCATTGCGGCGAAGTGTTCGGCACGCTTTTCGTTCCGCCTGTCGCGTCCCATCATGCCCCCTTCGCATGGTGCGCCTTGTGGTGCTTCCGGCAAAGCCAGGTCACCGAAAGCAGGTCGTCATAGTTTTCATGGTGCGCCTCGGCCTTCGGATCGCCACAGACTGCGCACGGCTGGCGCTCGATCACGCCAAGCCGCAAAGCATTCTGCACCGTCAGGTGCGCGAGATAAGCGCGAGGGTGGCGCTTGCGCCACCGCTGTTGCCTCGTGTCCATCACAGCGCATCCCCGCAAAAGTCCGGGTCGAGGCGCTTACCATCGGCGGCATATTTCGCGCACAACGCGCGCATGTAGCCAAGCGCAATCGGGCCGGGTTCCCAGCCGGGCCGCAACGCCTGCACCTCGATCTTCATCGCAAATTCGTGGTCTTCGGTGCCGACAGGGGCGCGCATGAGAATGGTAGGCCAGAGGCGCAGGCAGGTTTCGAGGGTCAGCATCACGCGGCCCCCCGCTCGGCCTGCAGCGCGATCCACGCGAGGATTTCAGCTTCATCGAAGAAACGACGCTTCCCGATGTAAATCGGACGCGGGAAACCCGACGCCGGGTCGGCCAGCCGCCTCCAAAGCCACATGTCGCTCGCGCCGCCGAAGTATTCCGCGCGCAGGCGGGGTGCCGGGATTAGTTTTCGTGCCATTTAGAAAGCCTCCGCTTGACTGGCGTAATGAGGCTTCACCATGGCTAACGCTCATGCCTGGCGGGATTGCGGAAGAAAATCAGAAATTAAAACACAAGGCCCGCGCCTGTTCCCAAGTGTCCCGCGCCGTCTGCTCGGTGCCCGCTGTCATTGGTAAAATGGTGGCGATCTCGGACCATGACGCGCCGCACTCGCGGGCATCGAGCACGCGAAGGTAGGTTAGCCACTTTTCGGTGTGACGGCGCTTTTGAATGGTTTTTCCGTTTCGGTGGATTTGAAACTCTTTGAGCGCCTTTTCCGCCTCTTCGATTTGAGGCCTGATCGGCATATCCAAATCGAAGTCCACTCGAAAATACTTTTCGTCCGGCCCGATATATTTTTTGCCAACCTGCGTGAGTGCCCGGTCATAAAGACGAGGCAAAGCATAATAGGGCTGATCTCCGATCCGGGGATTTGGCAGATGCTCAATAATATGACTCTCAGGGTATATCTTTCGCGTTCCAACACTGAAACCCGCTTTATATGGCGTTTTGACGCCATCCGGGGAAACGGAGTTATCTCGCTTCCAGAGAAGCAGACTATCTTGATATTTCTGATCCTTTTTTTCGTCAAATTCCGTTCTCAAATCGTCGCGGCGTCGCAGGAACTCCCAAAACCAGCGTTCCAAACTCCACGCCGCAGTGTCGCCATACGCACCGGCATCCCGCCAATCGGGCAACCCCCATTCCTTGGCCGGATCTCTCATCACCGCGCCCTCTCGATCCGCACCACGTTCCCGGCCTCGCCCTCAACAAGCACCGCCACCCGCCTCGACCATGCGTCCAGCGCCGCCCGCTTTTCGTCGGCATAGTCGAAACGGTTGTAGACGCCCGCCACGCCGCGCCGGGTGCCGCTGCGGTGGTTCAAGACGGCTTCCACGACATGCGGCGGGAACCGCAACCCCGCCATGCCGGTTGCCGCCGTGCGGCGCAGATCGTGAATTGTGAAGGCCGCGATTGCGACCGGATCGGCCCCCTCGGGAAGATCCTTGTTGACCGCCTCACCCATCAACTTGTCGAGCCGTTCCTTCGCGCGGGTGAAGCCGGAAACCGGGGTTTCGCCCGTGGTCGAGAACGGAAAGCGGCCAATGCGGGGCAGCCCTTCGAGGATCGCCAGCACCTCGGGCGACAGCGGAATAACGTGCTCGTCACCGTTCTTCGAGCGATCGGCGGGCAGGGTCCAGGTGTTCCCGTCCACCTCGCGCCACGTCATTTCCGCCACCTCGCGCAACCGCTGCCCGGTCAACAAGAGGATGTGATAGAGCGGCCCGAACGGATAGCCCAGCCCGTCGCAGGCGTTCCAGAACAGCCGGATTTCGTCATCGCTCAGCACCCGGTCGCGCGGTTTCTCCGGCGCGGGGGGCTTGATGCCGTCCAGCGGATTCGCCTGCACAATGTCCCGGCCCTTCGCCCAATTGAAAAGCGTGTTGAGATGCGCCCGAAGCCGGTTCGCCGTCACGGGGCTGCCCCGGTCAACAATCGCGTCCAGAACCTCGATCACGTCGCGCTTGCTGATCGACTGAATTTCCCGCTCGCCCCACTTCGCCATGATCTCGCGCTTGAACATCGCCGCCACATCGTCGCCGCGCCGGTTGCGGCTCGCGTGCCGCCTAAGAAAGAGGTCGATCACCGCCGCCACCGTGTCGCGGTCTGTCTCGGGCTTGGGCGGTTTCGGAGCCTTTGCGGCCTTCACCTCGCCCGCTGGGTCGCGGCCCTCGGTCGCTGCGGCCAGCATGTCGCGCGCCCGCTGCCGAGCGTCTGCCAGAGAGAGAACCGGATAAGCCCCCAGCGTCATGCGGCGGTGCGTGCCGCCGTGCCTATAGCGCACCTGCCAGCCCTTTTTCCCGCTCGGCTGGACGGTCAGATAAAGCCCGGTGCAGAGGCTATCGGGGATTTCTTGGCGCTTGTCGGTGGGCTTGAGCTTTTCGACGGTCGCGGCGGTCAGCTTCATGTCAAGAAATCTCCTCGGGGGAACAATCTGGGGAACAGAGTTCCCTATATGTAGTGTTCCCCAGCGTTACTAACTTCGCCTAACGTATGCTTCTAAACCCCTTATTTCAATGGGTTTGATGCTCGTATGGTGTTTTGATACGTTAGGCCGCGTTGGCACTAGATTTTTGAATGGCATTCAAGAGGTCAGGGGTTCGACCCCCCTTGGCTCCACCAAAATTCTCCTGAAAAGTAGCAGATAGATCTGCTTTTCCTGTCAGGGGATTTGCCTCTGCCGCGCAGGCGGGCGCCGTTTTCCTTGCGAAAATCCATGCTGCCTCGATCCGCGCCTTTTGGTGTGTCGATCGCCTCGCAACCCTTCCCCAGTCAAACACGAGCATGGTTGCGACCTCCCCGCCCCACGTCCCCGCAACCGCCGGGATGCCCCGCTACAACCGTCGCATCATCGTGGCGCCTTATCGGGATGTGATCTTCACACCGGAAACGGAGCGCAAGCAGACCCGCGCCGCAGCCGAAGCGACCTGCGGGCGATGGATGACGAGGCGGGAGCGGCGCCCGCATCGTGCCGACTCCCCCGATTTTCACCCTCCTTCCGATGCTTGCCTTCGATCTGTGGACACTTGGCGGGGCCGCGGCTTTCGCTATGCTCAGGCTGATCTGACCGGCCCGCCCGGTTTCGTGCCCCCTCCTCCGCGGCGGATCGACTGCCGACCAAAGACCTCCCGTCCTGTTCTCGTGAAAGCCCCGATGACCGAAGACCTGTCCGCTCCGGGGCGCGCGCTTGCCCATGCCGCCACCGCATGGCTTGCAGGCGAGATGTTCCGCGCGCTCAGCCAGGACACGCCCGCGCCGCATCTGCTGCGCGACGAGGCGCAGAGCAATTTCGAGATCGCCTGCATGGCGCTTGAGCGCGCGGGCGTGCTGGCGTCGGCGGGCAGCCATTGGCGCGTGCTGCAACGCGGATATGGCGGTTTTGTCCTGCCCGGGGGCTTCGACGGTGCGGGGCTCGATCTGCTGCTGGCCGGCGTCAGCGCTCAGGCGGGATACGTCGCGGGGTGGGCCGAGGACAAGGACGGTGTCACCCCCGATGGCCCGGTGGAGGTCGCGCTTTGCGAGGCGCTGGTCGGCTGTGGCTACATGGAGGCGCCGCGCGCGCGCCGCTACGGCTGGACCGAGGCTTTCGGCCCGTGGCGGGTCTGGTCGGGCGCCTGGTCACTGCTCGAGTTCGAGCCCGCCACCGAGGAGGAGCGCGCCGAGGCCCTGGCCCGGCTGCCCGCGGCGATCCTCGCGCGGATCGGGGCCACAGGTCACGCGCCCGAATTTCTGCGCCTTCTCTTTGCGCAATGGCGCGACGGGGGCTGGTCCGAGGCGCATGACTGGCGGAACGTGCCATCCGACGACTGGGATCTCGGCCTCGCCGCCGGGCTCTATCTGCATCTGCACGGCGCCTGATCGCAACGCGCCGCGGCGCATTGGCCCGCTGCGGCGCTGGAACCCGGCACGGCGCCCCGGTAGTCTTTGGCCCGGACGACCCGTTGCGGAAGGGGGAGCGATGTCTGGAAAGCCCTGGTCTGGCAAGATCCCCCTCGTGCTGGCGCTGGTGCTGGGGATCGACCAACTGGCGCGCTGGGGCGTCGCCTGGAGCCTGTGGCAGAACACGGCGTTCTTCGACGCGATCGTCGCCGAGGGCGATCTGTCGCGCCGCACCGTCGCGCAATCGCTGCAGCGCACGGGACAAGCGCTCTATCAGGACTGCCGCTGGCATCGTGTCTATCTGATCTATCGCGTGAGAACCTGTTTTTCCCTGAACAAGGCGGATTGGTACACCATCCGCGACGCGGCGGGCGTAGAACATCGCGCGCTCGAGCTGTATTACTGGCCGCCGCGGTCGCTGATGGGGCGCGTCATTCCCGAGGCATGGCTGGACGAGGTCAGCCATCGCGAGGAGATCGTGCTGCGCGTCTCGGAAGACCGAAGCCTGCGCAAATGGGCCCGGCAGGTCAGTGCGGCGAGATAATCCAGGCGATCCCCAGCCAGAGCACGATGAAAATTGCCGCGCGCAAAAGATTTTTCGGGTTGAACGGGTCTTCGTAAGATTTCCTGTGCTGCTGATGGATCTGGATCAGAAGGTCAGAAATTCTTTTGAACATTTCATGCCTCACGCGGTTGGACGAGCGCCTCACAGCCCGAAATGACAGCCGTCCTCGGACGCCCCCCTCCGGGGCGCGCGATGGCCGCGAGGAGTGCCTCTCGCTCGAGGTCTCCCCGAAAAGGGCGATGCCGCCCGCCGGATAGAGGTGAACGACCGCTGTCGGCAAGGGGGGGCGCGTGGCGTCCGGCATCGTGATCATGAGCTTGCCGTTGCGGAAGAAAACACGATCAGAAGCAGGAAGAGCGAAAGCACAAAGCCCAGGCCATAGATCAAACCGGACAGCAGCTGATCTCTGCGGAAACCCGGCCTTTGCATCGAGGCGACCATCGTGGCCGGATCGAGCCAGGAATAGTAGAGCAGCAGGAAATGCAGGTAGGAGGCCGGCTTGCCGCGCGCCTGCCGGATGGCCACGAAGAACGGATAATGCCGCCTCCGCACGAGATGCCGGCTCAGCACGACCATCACGACATGCGTCGCCAGAACCCAGAGAACGACAAGGGCGATCTTCATCCGATCCGGCTCCTCACGGCCAGCCCCGCGGTTCGGGCAGAACGCTCCGGGAACCGCATCCCGACGCGATCCGCCCAGGGCAAAGCGCCAGACAGAGGTGTCCCGCACCGGTGCCAGGCAAGTAGCGCACCTGAGGGGACGCCAGCAGCGACACATGAGCCTTGAAAGATCGCCGCCCTGGCGGGGACGCAGGCGGAACCTTTTGCGCAAAGATCGACACTCTCAAAACCCGGGAACCAGCCAAGACCGAAACGAACGTCTGGAAAGTATCGGATCGGGATGCCACGTCCAGCGAATTTCCAGCGATCCGTCGACGCCTGCGGCAAGCCGGTATCGCCACCGACACCAGCGAGGGCCGCATCCGGACGGGGCCGCGACGCGAAGCGCTGCGCGCTCTGCAGCCTCGTCCACGGGTGTGTCGGACGACCCGAGGCTGATTTGGCGCGATCGCGCGGCCGCGTGTCCAGCTCTGCATCCACCTCCTCAAAACCGGCGTTTTGCGGAGCGCGGCACGAATGCCCGCTTCGGGCCTGCCGCAGAGCCTCGTGACCTTCGCGGCCCCATCTTGCCCGGGTGCGGCAAAGCGGGCAGTGTTCGGACAGATTGACTGGATGTTCATGAGGGATTTGACGTGAA
Organism: Paenirhodobacter sp.; assembly: GCF_050177655.1. NCBI lineage: Bacteria > Pseudomonadati > Pseudomonadota > Alphaproteobacteria > Rhodobacterales > Paenirhodobacter > Paenirhodobacter sp. The sequence goes on along the minus strand of NZ_JBFXGV010000055.1, from coordinate 16,633 downwards.
ACTCGGGAAACGCGCAGCTTTCGGTTTCCTGTTCGCGGCGTCGATCCTCCCGGTCCTGCCTTCGATCGACAACAGTCTCCGCAGCCACAACCTTGCAAGGCAGCTCGCATCCGCAAACCTGCCGAGCGGGGCCAGGGTCATCAAAAGTTTCGGACGCGTCTACAACGGTGGAAATGGCGGGGGCTGCGACTATCAGGGGCTGGCGATCATTTCGTATTACGGCGAGGTGTCGGCATTGCGCGATGCGTTCCTGCGCGCGCTCCAGGACTATGCTGAGCGCTTTCCAGACGCGAAAATCATGACGGGCGATGCCCTTGATGACGACATATGGGGGGCCAAGATCCGGGGCGGGTTTACGGAGGTTTCGATCCGACCAAACACCGATCATTCTTCGTTGTACCTTGTCGCACTGACCTACGCGCCACGCCATGCGCGCTTCGATCCCAGGTGCATGTGAGGGCCATCGGGAGATCGGGGGTCACAGCGCTGGCGACATTGCGGCCCCGTCTCGTCGGGCGCAGCACTTCCGCATCGCCCGTCAAAGCCGGAAGCCTGGGCGCGCATGACCCGGGGCCGCTTCCGCCTGCCCCCTGCAATCGCTCCAGTCACAACTCAGCCGACAGCTGACCCTTTGCCGCTCCCGCGCGCGCCAGTGGCCGTCTTCGCGCCGATCCCGACGTCGTGGCCCGGGGTCTGTCCGCTCCCAAAACCCCTTTCATTTCATCACAATGCCGATCGAAGCCTTGCGCTGCCCCGTGGGTGGTGCTGTGGTCGATCCTGGCCGCTCCGCCGGTCGTCTGAGCCATGGCACCATCGTGACTGAAGAAGATCCCTCGAAAGTGGAAAATATCCGCGCCGATGTGCGGCAGATGGCACGGGCATTCCTCGCCTCGCCGCGCCGCAACGGGCTTTTCGCGCTCGCCGGGGGGATCGTCGCGGTGATCGGCGTCACCGCCTATATGCAGATCCGGCTGAACGCCTGGAGCCAGCCCTTCTACGACGCGCTCACGCGCAAGGACATGGCCGGCTTCCTGCGGCAGCTCCTCGTTTTCGCGGTGATCGCGGGGATCCTGCTCGCGCTCAACGTCACGCAAAGATGGCTCAACCAGCGCACGCGCCTCGAATTGCGGCGCGGGCTGGTCGAGGATCTCTTCGCCGAATGGCTGGCGCCGCTGCGCGCCTTCCGGCTGTCGAACGCGGGGGCGATCGGAACCAACCCCGATCAGCGGATGGCGGCGGATGCGCAGCACCTCACCGATCTGACCACCGATCTCGGCGTCGGCCTCTTGCAGGCGGGGCTGCTGCTCTTCTCCTTCATCGGGGTGCTCTGGCGGCTCAGCGACGGGATGTCGGTGACGATCGGCTCATTCGTCTTCGCGCCGCCGGGCTACATGGTCTGGTGCGCGCTGCTCTATGCGGGCGGCGCCTCGCTCGCGAGCTGGGCGGTGGGCCGCCCGCTGGTCCGCCTCAATGCCGATCACTATGCGCGCGAGGCGGATTTCCGGTTCGAGCTGGTGCGCGCCTCCGAAAGCATCGAGGCGATCACGATCTATGGCGGCGAACGCCCCGCACGCGCCCGGCTGCTCGAGACCTTCGGCACGATCTATGTCGTGCTGCGGCGCATCGTCGGGGCGGTGACCCGGCTCACCTGGGTCACCGCGGGCTATGGCTGGTTCACGCTGGTGGCGCCGATCCTCGTCGCCGCGCCCACCTATTTCTCCGGGCAGATGAGCTTTGGCGAGCTGATGATGATCGTCGGCGCCTTCAACCAGGTGCAAAGCTCGCTGCGCTGGTTCGTCGACAATTTCGCCGCCGTCGCCGACTGGCAGGCGACGCTGATGCGCGTCGCGGGCTTCCGCCGCGCGGTGATCGAGATGGACGACCTCGGCGCCGAGGCAGGGCGCATCGTCATCACCGAAACCGCCGGGCCGGAGCTGGTCTTCGCCGGGCTGAAGGTCGCGGGGCCGGCGGGCTCGGTCTCGCTGACGGAGGAGCGGATCGCGCTCCGCCCGGGCGAGCGGATCCTGATCGAGGGCGCCCATGGCGAGGGCAAGACGCTCCTTTTCCGCGCGCTCTCCGGGCTCTGGCCCTGGGGCGAGGGCGCGATCACCCGCCCGGCCAAGGACCGTGTGCTCTTCCTGCCCTCCCGCCCCTATGTGCCGAGCGGCTCGCTGCGCGATTGCGTGGCCTACCCCTACCCCGGCTCGAGCATCGAGGACGCGCGCATCGCCGCCGCGCTCGCCGATGTCGGGCTGGGCCGGCTCGCCGGCGATCTCGACACGGTGCATCGCTGGGACCGGCACCTGTCCGAGAACGAGAAGCACTGCCTCTCCTTCGCGCGGGTGATCCTGCATCGCCCCGACTGGGTGGTGATCGACGACGCGCTGAACCTCGTCGCGCGTTCCACCCGGCGCCAGATCGAGACGATCTTCATGGAGCGGCTCACCTCCACCGGCGTCGTCACCATCGGCCATGACGGCGGTCAGCCCGGCTTCTACACCCGCACCGTGGGGCTGCGGCGCGATCCGCAGGGGCTGGTTTTCGACCCCGAGAGCTACGACGTCTGAGGGGGCTTCCGGCCCTCCCCCGGGCGGGTGTAGCTTTCGCAAGACCCCGCCGCGACCCCTTTCGATGGGAGCCTTCCGATGTCCACCCCCCTCGCCATGAACGCCACGCTCGACGCGCTGCTTTCGCGCATGAGCCTCGCCGAGAAGATCGGCCAGCTGAACTATCCCTCGGGCTCGGGCGTCGACACCACGGGCGTCGGCCGCGCCGTCGATGTCGAGACGAAGGTCCGCCGCGGCGAGCTCTGCGGCGTCTCGGTCGGCCGCTCGGTCGCGGAGCGGCGCGCGCTGCAACGGCTGGCGGTGGAGGAAGGGCCAAGCGGCATCCCCCTGCTCTTCGGCAAGGACTGCATCCAGCGCTACCGCACCGGCGGGCCGATCCCGCTCGCGCTCTCGTGCTCGTGGGATCTCGACCTGATCCGCCGCGTCAACGAGATGGTCGCGCGCGAGGCCCGCGCCGATGGCATCACGATCAACTGGGCGCCGATGCTCGACATCTGCCACGATCCGCGCTGGGGCCGGATCGCCGAGGGCAATGGCGAGCTGCCCTACCTGGGCGCGCGGATCGCGGAAACCATCGTGCGCGCCTATCAGGGCGCCGATGGCGACATGGCGCGGCCCGACCGGTTCATGGCGACGCTGAAGCATTTCATGGGCTACGGGCTCGCGCGTGCGGGGCGCGATTATGCCTCGGTCGAGGCCTCGGTCGCGACGCTGATGCGGATCATGGAGCCGTTCCGCGCGGGCATCGAGGCCGGCGCCGGCGCGATCATGGTCGCCTTCAACACGATCAACGACATGCCGGTGACCGCGCATCGGGTGCTTTTGCGCGAGGTGCTGCGCGGGCGCCTCGGCTTTCAGGGCATCATCGTCACCGATTTCACCGCGATCGACCCGGAACTCGTGCATCACGGCATCGCCGCGAACGGGCGCGAGGCGGCCTATCTCGCCTTCAAGGCGGGGGTGAACGTCGATCTGGTGAGCGAGGCCTTCCTGCGCTACCTCCCCGGGCTGATCGCCGAGGGGAAGGAGCACCCCGAGGCCTTTGCCGGCCCCGATGGCGCCTATCGCTTCGGCCCGGTGACCGAGGCGGAGGTGACCGAGCGCACGCGCGAGGTGCTGGTGGCGAAATGGCGGCTCGGGCTTTTCGCCGATCCCTATATCGGCATGGACGAAGCGCTGCGCGACCGGGTCACGGGCACCGCGGCCAACCGCGCGCTGATCCGGGAGGCGGCGGTGAAGTCGATGGTGCTGCTGAAAAACGAGCGCGCCGCGCTGCCGCTCGCGCCCACGACGCGGCTTGCGGTGATCGGCCCGCTGGCGGACGACCGGATCGACCTGCAGGGCACCTGGGCGATCGACGTCGACCCGAAGCAATCGGTGACGCTGCTCGAGGGGCTGCGCGCGGGGGGGGTGAGGGTGCAGCACGCGAAGGGCTGCAACATCGCCGACGATCCCTCGCTCGCCGCGCGGCTCAACATGCACAACCGCGAGATGCCCTCGGTGGTGATCGACCCGCGCCCGCCCGCCGCGATGATCGCGGAGGCCTGCGCCGTGGCCGCCGGGGCCGATGCGATCCTGCTTTGCCTCGGCGAGGCGAAGGAGCATGGCGGCGAAAGCTCGACCCGCGCCGATATCACCCTGCCCGCGGCGCAGCGCCCGCTTTTCGATGCGATCGCGGATCTCGCCGCGCGCGAGGGCAAGCCGCTGATCCTCGTCGCGCTCGCGAGCCGCCCGCTTGCCCTGACGCATGAGGCCGCGCGGGTCGATGCGCTGATCTGGACGGGCCACCCGGGGGCCGAGGGCGGCAATGCGCTCGCCGACCTCTTGACCGGCCGCGCGAATTTCTCGGGGCGGCTCTCGCAGGCGCTGCCGCGCAATGTGGGCCAGCTGCCCTATCGCACCGAGGATCTGCCCTCCGGGCGCCCGATCTGGGGTGCGGGCGTCGATGTCGCGGGCGATACCGAGGTCGGCGCCGGGGGCCACTGGTTCCGCAAGTTCACCACCGCCTGCATCCTCGAAAACCCGATGACGCCGCTTTTCCCGGCGGGCTTTGGGCTCAGCTATACCCGCTTCGACTACGGCGCGATCACCGCGAGCGCGACGGATCTGGCAGGCGATCAGACCCTCACCGTCAGCGTCGCGCTGCGCAATGCCGGCGCGCGCGCGGGGGCGGAGGTGGTGCAGGCCTGGCTCCACGATCTCACCGGCCAGACCGCGCGCCCGAGCCGCCAGCTCGTCCGCTTCGCCCGGGTCGAACTGCCGCCCGGCGCCGAGACCCGCGTCACCTTTACCCTCACGACCGAGGATCTGCGCTACCCGGTGGGCGAGAGCCTCGCCAGCGCCCGGCTCGACTGGGAGCCCGGCGAATTCGACCTGCTGATCGGCCCCAATGCCGAGGAACTCACCCCCGTGCATTTCCGCTGGAGGCGCTGATGCGGCTGTCCGACGCGGCGCTGCTCGATCTCGTGCAGGCGCGCACGCTCGCCTATTTCCGCGATCACGCCCATCCGGTGAGCGCGATGGCGCGCGAGCGTTCGGGCGGGGCGGCCAGCTATGACATCGCCGAAACGGTGACGACGGGCGGCACCGGTTTCGGCATCATGGCGCTGATCGCGGGGGCGGAGCGCGGTTTCGTGCCGCGCGCGGAGGTCGTCGCGCGGATCGCGACGATCACCGATTTCCTCGCCGCCGCGCCGCGCTATCACGGCGCCTTTCCGCATTGGATGAACGGCACCACCGGCGCCACCATCGCCTTTTCGCCGCGCGACGACGGCGGCGACATCGTCGAGACCGCCTTCCTGATGATGGGGCTGCTGAGCGCGCGGCAATGGCTTGGCGCCGACCCGCTTGCCGCGCGGATCGACGCGCTCTGGCGCGCGGTGGACTGGGCCGCCTTCTGCCCCGCGCGCGAGCGGATGATGTGGCACCGCGGCGCGCAGGACGACTGGGCCGTGGGCCTGCCGATCACCGGCTATCACGAGGGGCTCATCGCCTTCGTCCTGGCGCTCGCCTCGCCCAGCCATCCGATCGACCCGGCCGCCTATGAGATCGGCTGGAAGAGCTCCCGCAGCTACTTCAACGGCCGCGAATTCTACGGCATCCGCCTGCCGCTCGGCCCCGATTTCGGCGGGCCGCTGTTCTTCACCCATTACAGTTTCATGGGGCTCGATCCGCGCGGCCTCGCCGATCGCAATGTCGATTATTTCGAGCAGAACCGCGCCCATGCGCTGATCCATCACGCCTACGCGCAGGACAATCCGAAGGGGTTTGCGGGCTATGGCCCGGCCTGGGGGCTGACCGCCTGCGATTGCGAGGGGGGCTATGACGCGTTTTCGCCGACGAACGACCGCGGCGTGATCGCCCCCACCGCGGCGATCGCGTCGCTGCCCTACACGCCCGAACAGTCACTGGCCGCGCTGCGCCATTATCACGAGGATCTGGGCGACAGGCTCTGGGGGCCCTATGGCTTTCGCGATGCGTTCAACGAAACGACGGGCTGGGTCAGCACGAGCCATCTCGCCATCGACCAAGGGCCGATCGTGGTGATGGTCGAGAATGCCCGCTCGGGTCTTCTGTGGCGGCTCTTCATGTCCTGCCCCGAGATCGCCACGGCGCTGGCGAAGATGGGCATGACGCGGGTGCCGCATATCGCCTGAGCGCGCCGACGGGCGGCGCTTGATCCCGGCGCGGCTTTGCGCCACCCTCGGTTCCGGCCATGCAGGGGAAAAACCGGTGGGCGGCGATTTGCTTTCGTATTTTGCGCATTCCGGCACCCCGGGCGCCCCCGCCGACTGGCAGCCGCTGGAGACCCATCTCCGCCAAACCGCCGCGCGCGCCGAAAGCAACGGCGCGCCGCTGTCCCTCGCGCAGGCCGCGCGCCTTGCCGGGCTGTTCCATGACTTCGGCAAATACGATCCCGCCTTCCAGGACCGCCTGTCGGGCAGCAGCGCGCGCGTCGACCACTCGACCGCCGGGGCGAAGCTGATCTGCGACCGGGCCCCGGCGGGCATGCGCCCCGCGGCAGAGATCCTCGCCCAGGCGATCCTCGGCCATCACGCGGGCCTGCCCGATACGACCGGATCGGCCGCGGCGATGACCGCGCGTTTCGACGCCTTCACCGACCGGATCGCACCGGAAATCACCTCCGCAACCGAGGTCGATCTCGTTCCTGCCGGGCGCGAACTCGCCGCGAAGATGCGCAAGGGCGACGGGTTCGACCTCTCGGTCGCCGGGCGGATGGTGTTCTCCTGCCTCGTCGATGCCGATTTCCGCGATACCGAAGCCTATTACGACGCCCTTGAGGGGCGCGCGCGGGATCGCGACTGGCCCGCGCTCGGCGCGTTGCTGCCCGAGCTGCGCTCCGCTTTCGCGCGACACATGGCAGGGTTCGAGGACGGCGATCTGAACCGGCGCCGGCGCTTGATCCTGGACCATGTCCGCGCCGGGGCCGAACGCGCCCCCGGGCTCTTCACCCTCACCGTTCCGACCGGCGGCGGCAAGACGCTCGCCTCGCTCGGCTTCGCGCTCGACCATGCCGCGCGACACGGCCACCGGCGGATCATCTACGCGATCCCCTACACTTCGATCATCGACCAGACCGCCGCGACCTTCCGCGATGTCTTTCGCGGCCTCGGCGAGGTCGTGCTCGAACATCATTCCGCGATCGAGAGCGAGAAGGGCAACGAGGAAGGCCGCGAGAAGGCGCATCTGGCGATGGAGGATTGGGCCGCGCCGATCGTGGTGACGACCAATGTGCAGCTGTTCGAGAGCCTCTTCGCGGCGCGGCCCGGGCGGGCGCGCAAGCTGCACAATATCGCGGGCGCGGTGATCGTGCTCGACGAGGCGCAATGCCTGCCGCGCCCGCTCCTGCTGCCGGCGCTGCGGATGATCGACGTGCTCGCGCGGCACTATGGCTGCACCGTGGTGCTTTGCACCGCGACCCAGCCCGCCTTCGACAGCGCGCAGCTGGAACAGGGCCTGCCGCTTTCCGGCCGCGAGCTTGCCCCCGCGCCCGAGGCGCTGGCGCGCGAGATGCGGCGCGCCCGGATCGTGCAGGGCGGGCCGATGGACGACGCCGCGCTGATCGCCGCGCTCGGCGCCACCGGGCAGGGCATGGTGATCGTGAACAGCCGTCGCCATGCGCTCTCGCTTTACGAAGCGGCGCGCGCCGAAGGGCTCGGCGGGCTCGTCCATCTGACCACGCGCCAATACCCCGCGCACCGCCGCCGCATCCTCGCCGACATCCGCGCGCGGCTGACAGCGGGCACCCCCTGCCGGCTGATCGCGACCAGCCTGATCGAGGCCGGGGTCGACCTCGACTTCCCCCGCGGCTGGCGCGCCGAGGTCGGGCTTGACAGCGTGGTGCAAGCGGCGGGCCGGGTGAACCGCGAGGGGCGGCGGCCGATCGCCGAGAGCACGCTGACCGTCTTCGAGGCCACGGACGCGCCCACCACAGGCGAGATCGAGGCGCTGGCAAAGGCGATGCGCGCCGCCGCCCGCAAATACGATGACCTGCTCGCCCCCGAGGCGATCCGCGACTGGTTCGAGGAGGTCTACTGGCGCGCCGGCGCCCCGGTGCTGGACAAGGAAGGCATCCTCGGGATGTTCACCGCCGCGGGCAGCGGCGTCGCCTTTCAGTACCGCAGCGCTGCCGAGAAGTTCCACATGATCGAGACGCAGATGGTGCCGGTGATCGTCGCAACCGAAGCGGCCGCCGGGGCCGAGGTGACGAGGCTCGGCATCGCCCAGATCTCCTCCGGTACGCTCGCCCGCGCGCTGCAACCCTTCACCGTGCAGATCCCGGCGCGCGACCGCGCCCGGCTGATCGCCAATGGCCACGCCCACTTTGCCGCGCCCGAGCTGCGCGGCGACCAGTTCTGCGTGCTGAAAACCGGCTCGCTCTACCGCGCGGAGACCGGCCTCTGGTGGGAAGGGGCGGAGTATCTGGGCGAGGAAAACTGGCAGATCTGAACCCGCGCGCCCCCGCGTCACCCGCGGCGCTTTCCCCCTTGCGCGACTCGCGCCACGGGATAGCCTGACCCCATTGGGAGGAAGTCATGGCTTACGGCATTCGTCTGCACGTTTGGGGGAATTACGCCCTCTTCACCCGGCCCGAGCTGAAGGTCGAGCGGCAGAGCTACGACGTGATGACGCCCTCGGCCGCGCGCGGCATCCTCGAGGCGATCCACTGGAAGCCCGCGATCCGCTGGGGGATCGACCGCATCCATGTGCTCGAACCGATCCGTTTCCAGCAGATCCGCCGCAACGAGGTCGGCCACAAGGCGCCGGCCGGCAAGGTGAAATCCGCGATGAAGCGCGGCGATCTGGAGGGGCTGCAGCTTCTGGTCGACGAAGACCGCCAGCAGCGCGCCTCAACCGTGCTGGTGCGCCCCGCCTATGTGATCGAGGCGCATTTCACGCTGACACCCCGCGCCGATGCGCGTGACAGCGAGGGCAAGCATCTCGACATCTTCAACCGGCGTGCGGCGCGGGGGCAGTGCTTTCACCAGCCCTGCCTCGGCACCCGCGAATTCGCCGCGAGCTTCGCGCTGATCGAGCCGGGCGCCCCCCTGCCCCCGCGCGCCCCCGAGGCCGAGACGCCCGAGCTCGGCTTTGGCGTGCCGCGCGATCTGGGCTTCATGCTCTGGGACATCGACCACGGCGCGCCGGGGCGGCCGTCGCTCCTGTTCCGCGCGAGCTTGCGCGACGGCGTGCTCGAGATACCCCCGCCCGGCAGCCCCGAGGTGAAGCGATGAGCCTGCTCGCCGCCCTCGTGCGCGCCTATGACCGGCTGCCCGATGCCCCGCCCTTCGGCTATTCGGCCGAGAAGATCGGCTTTTGCGTGGTGCTGAACGGTGATGGCACGGTCACCGAGGTGATCGACCTGCGCGACACCGACAAGAAGCGCAGCCCGCGGGTGATGCTGGTGCCGCAGCCCCCGGTGCGGACCAGCGGCAAAAAATCCTGCTTTCTCTGGGATAAGACCGCGTATGCTCTCGGCGTCACTGCCGGAGAGGCAAAACGCACAGCCGAAGAGCATGCTTTTTTCATTTCAGAACACGAACGCTGGCTGAACGGAACCGAAGACGCCGGGCTACGCGCTTTTCTGCTGTTTCTCTCCCGCTGGACTCCGGAAGACTTCGCGCCTCCGCTCTGGACCGAGGACATGCGAGATCTCAACGTCGTCTTCGCGTTGCAGGAGGAATATCGCGAGCGGTTCTTGCACGATCGTCCTGCAGCGCAGGCAATCTGGCGCCAGGTCAAGGCAGAAAAGGTCGCGCAGACGCGCCTCTGCCTAGTGACGGGCGAGCGTGGCCCGGACTTGGACGTGCACCCGAAGATCAAGGGCGTGTGGGGCGCGCAGAGCTCGGGCGCGAGCCTGATTTCCTTCAACCTCGACGCTTTCATTTCATACGGCCATGAGAATGGCGGCAACGCGCCGGTCTCCGAGGCCGCGGCCTTCGCCTATACCACCGCGCTGAACCGCTTCCTCGCCGATCCGAAGCACCGGTTGCAGATCGGCGACGCCTCGACGGTGTTCTGGGCCGATGCCGAAAACATGGAAAGCGCGGGCACGGCCGAAGACGTTTTCGCCGCGATGTTCGGCGGCGACACGACGGGTGATGATGCCATCGCCACCGCCCGGGTGCGCGACAAGCTCGCCGCGATCCGCGAGGGGCGGCCGCTCGCGCAGATCGCGCCCGAGCTGGAAAAGGGCGTGCGCTTCTGCGTGCTCGGCCTTGCGCCCAATGCCGCGCGGCTGTCGGTGCGGTTCTGGTGGGAAAGCGATTTCGGCACGCTCACCGTGCATTACCAGCGCTTTCTCGACGATACCCGGCTCGAACCGCCCCCGCGCGAGGGCTGGCCGCCGCTCTGGCGCTACCTGGTTGAGCTGGCCGTTCAGGGCAAGCGCGAGAACGTGCCGCCGCTGATCGCCGGCGAGTGGATGCGCGCGATCCTCGCCGGAACCCGCTATCCGCAGACGCTGCTCGCCACCACGCTGATGCGCATCCGCGCCGATGGCACGGTGAACGCGCTGCGCGTCGCGATCCTCAAATCCGTTCTGAAACGCAATTTTTCATGGGAGGTTCCCGTGGCGCTCGATCCCGCCAATACGAACCGGGGCTATATCCTCGGCCGGCTGTTCGCCGTTTACGAAGAGGTGCAACGCGCCGCGCTTGGCGGCTCGGTCAATGCCACGATCAAGGACAAGTTCTATGGCGCCGCCTCGGCCAGCCCGCAGAAGGTGTTCCGCACCCTCGACGCCGGCGCGCAGAACCATTTCTCGAAGTTGCGCAAGCTCAGCCCCGGGCGGGCGGTGAACCTCGAAAAGCTGATCGGCGCGATCACCGAACTGATGGACCCCGCCGCCGACCCGATCCCCGCCACGCTGAACGCCGCCGAACAGGCGCTGTTCGGCATCGGCTATTACCACCAGCGCAGCGACTTCTTCCGCAAGCATGACGACAAGACCCCGGAGGTGACCGAATGAGCCCGCTTTCCCGCCGCCACGATTTCGTGCTGATCTTCGATGTCGCGAACGGCAATCCGAACGGCGACCCGGACGCCGGCAATCTGCCGCGGCTCGATCCGGAAACCAGCCATGGCCTCGTCACCGACGTCAGCCTGAAGCGCAAGATCCGCAATTATGTCGATCTCGCCCATCCCGGCGAGGCGGGCCTGCATATCTATGTCGAGGAAGGCGCGATCCTGAACGAGAAGCACCGCGCGGCCTATGTCGCGCTGCGCGGCGACGAGAAGTCGAAGAAGGACGCGAAGCTCAACCCGAAGGACGATACCGAGGCAAAGGCGCTGCGCGACTTCATGTGCGCGAATTTCTTCGACGTGCGGACCTTCGGCGCGGTGATGTCGACGGGCATCAACTGCGGTCAGGTCAAGGGCCCGGTGCAGATGACCTTCGCAAGCTCGGTCGAGCCGATCCTGCCGGTGGAAATTTCCATCACCCGGATGGCCGCGACCAACGAGGCCGAGCAGAAGAAACGCGCCGAAGGGGCGGAAGAGGGCGACACCCGCACCGACAACCGCACCATGGGCCGCAAGCATATCGTGCCCTACGGGCTTTATGTCGCGCATGGTTTCATCTCGGCCAAATTCGCCGAGCGCACCGGGTTCTCCGAGGCCGATCTCGAGCTGCTCTTCGAGGCGCTGAAAAACATGTTCGAACATGACCGCTCCGCCGCGCGCGGCGAGATGACGACGCGCCGGCTGATCGTCTTCCGCCACGAGAACGCGCTCGGCAACGCGCCGGCGCATGCGCTCTTCGACCGGGTCAGGATCGGCCGCGATGTCGACGGCGAATTCCGCGCGCCCGACGACAAGGGCCTGGGCAACCTCGCCCCGGCGCGCAAATTCTCCGACTACCGGATCGAGATCGACCGCGAGGGCCTGCCCGCGGGGGTCGAGATCCTCGATCTGGTCTGACCGTGGCCGCCGGGAGTGATCCGATCCCGCTCTCGGCGGTGCAGCATGCGGTCTATTGCCTGCGTCAGGCGGCGCTGATCCACCTCGAGCGGCTCTGGGCCGAGAACCGCTTCACCGCCGAGGGCGACGTGCTCCATGCCGTGGCCGACAAGGGCGGCACGCGGCGCGCGCGCGGAGTGCGGCGGGTGCTCTCGCTGCCGCTCGCCTCGGAGCGGCTGAACCTCAGTGGCATTGCCGATCTGGTCGAATTCATTCCCGGATCGGGCGGCGAGACCCCCTTCCCCGTCGAATACAAACGCGGCCGGCCCAAACTCCACCGCGCCGACGAGGCGCAGCTCTGCGCGCAGGCGCTCTGCCTCGAAGAAATGACCGGCCGCCCGGTGCCCGAGGGCGCGCTCTACTACGCCCAGACGAAGCGCCGCGTCACGGTGCCTTTCGACGCCGATCTGCGCGCGCTGACCGAGGCGACGGTGGCGGACCTCGCCGCGCTTTTCACCGCGGGCCGCACCCCGCCGCCGACCGAACACCGCGCCCGATGCAAGGCCTGCTCGCTGATCGAGCTCTGCCGCCCCGAGAGCTACGCCCGCCCGGTGCGCGCCTGGCGCGACCGGATGCTTGCCCGCGCGCTGGAGGAGGAATGAAAAAGCTCCTCAACACCGTCTATGTCACCACCGAGGGCGCCGCGCTGCGCAAGGACGGCGAAAATCTGGTGGCCGAGGTCGAGGGGGCCGAACGCGCCCGCGTGCCCTTGCACATGCTCGCCTCGGTCGTCGCCTTCGGCCCGGTGCTGCTCACCCCGGCGCTGATCGGCACCTGCGCCGAGCGCGGCGTGACGCTGGTGCTGCTCGACCGCAACGGTCGCTTCCAGGCCCGCATCGAGGGCCCGGTCGCGGGCAATGTGCTCTTGCGCCGCGCACAATACCGCGCCGCCGAGACCGGGGAGGAGATCGTCCGCGCCATCGTTCTGGGCAAGGTCGCGAACCAGCGCGCGGTGATCCGGCGCGCGCTGCGCGACTACGGCGCCGAGATGGCGCCCGAGGCCCGCGCCGCGCTCGAGGCCGCGACCGACCGCATCGCACAGATCCTGCGCCGGGTGCAGATGACGGACCGCACCACCGACGCGATGCGCGGCTCCGAGGGCGAGGCCGCGACGCTTTACTTCGGCATCTTCGACCACCTGATCCGCTCCCCCGACGCCGAGCTGCGCTGGACGCAACGCTCCCGCCGGCCGCCGCGCGATGCAATGAACGCGCTGCTCTCCTTCCTCTACACGCTGCTCACCCATGACTGCCGCTCCGCCTGCGAGGCGGTGGGGCTCGACCCGGCGGTGGGCTTTCTGCACCGCGACCGCCCGGGCCGGCCGAGCCTCGCGCTCGACCTGATGGAGGAGCTGCGCGCGCCACTTGCCGATCGTCTCGCGCTCTCGCTCGTCAACCGCCGTCAGCTGCGCGCGGGCGATTTCCGCGCGATGGAAGGCGGCGCGGTGCTTCTCTCCGACGAGGGGCGCAAGACTGTGCTGACCGCCTGGCAGGAGCGCAAGAAGGAGGAACGCCTGCACCCGTTCCTGCAGGAAAAGGCGCCCTTCGGCCTTGTCCCCTTCCTGCAGGCGCAGATGCTGGCGCGGCATCTGCGCGGCGACATCGACGGCTACCCACCCTGGTTCTGGAGTTGAGATGCTGGTCCTGGTCACCTACGATGTGAACACGCTCGAAGAGGGCGGCAAGAAGCGCCTGCGCCGGGTCGCGAAGGCCTGCGAGGACTGGGGCCAGCGGGTGCAGTTCTCGGTCTTCGAGATCGGGGTCGATCCCGCGCAATGGGCGAAGCTGCGCGCGCGGCTCGAGGCGATCATCGCGCCCGAGCACGACAGCCTGCGCTTCTACTTCCTCGGCGCGAACTGGACGCGGCGGGTCGAGCATGTGGGGGCGAAGCCCGCGACGGACCTGAACGGCCCGCTGATCGTCTGAGCCCTGCGAACCGCAAGCGTGCCGTTTTGTCCGGGAGGTTCGCAGGGGGCACAGCTCTTTGACATTGCAAAGTTTTGTGGCGATGGGCGCGGGCCGAAGGCACAGCCCCCGACCCGGCGCGCCCCTCTCGCAGGCGGCCGGGTATTTACGCTGAAATAACAAGGCGGTAGAGATGGAGCAGTCGCCCCCACCCGGGGGCGCGGATCGAAACCGCTCAAATCGGTGGCATTAAAAAGACGCAAGAAGGTCGCCCCCACCCGGGGGCGCGGATCGAAACCGCCGTTTCCACCGTCACCGGCGCCGATGACGCCGGTCGCCCCCACCCGGGGGCGCGGATCGAAACAAAGGAGCGGTCGCCATTGGCAGGCTCAATCAGAAACGTCGCCCCCACCCGGGGGCGCGGATCGAAACGCAGCCGAAAGCGGCACCTCCCTAGGAACCGGGGCGTCGCCCCCACCCGGGGGCGCGGATCGAAACCCTGTTCTGATCGCGCTTGCCGCGCAGGCCGCAGGGGTCGCCCCCACCCGGGGGCGCGGATCGAAACCGGTGCCGCGCGTCCCGGTATTGGCAAGGGAAACCGTCGCCCCCACCCGGGGGCGCGGATCGAAACATCGGCCGCGCGCAAAAGCCGAGCTGGCGCTATCGGTCGCCCCCACCCGGGGGCGCGGATCGAAACGAGGTCTGGGCGCAGCGGTCGGGCAACCCGGCGGGGTCGCCCCCACCCGGGGGCGCGGATCGAAACGTCGGTCTCTCCGGCGCTGCGGATGGATCGGGCCAGTCGCCCCCACCCGGGGGCGCGGATCGAAACGGCGATGATACGCCGCTCACCTTCACGGTCGGCGATGTCGCCCCCACCCGGGGGCGCGGATCGAAACTACAACGCCGAGAAGATGGACAAGCTGACCCGGATGTCGCCCCCGCCGGGGGCGCGGATCGACGCGCGTCGCGCCCGGCCTCTTGCGCAAGCTCCCGCTCTGCAAACGGTGCCGCGAGCGGTCACGACAGATCTTCGGGCGGCCATCTGCCCTCGGGAACAATACCGCCCTTCGTCATGGCGAGACCGTTGCGCAAAGGGGGCTGCACAGCCCCCTTTCCCTGCCCCCAAGACGCAATGACCGTCGAACGACCGCCGCGGCGTGCCCCGGGCGATCGCGCGGCGGGGGCTCGGTTCCGGGCGGGCCGGGGCCGCTCCGCCCGCCGCCACGCGCTCCGCGGTGGGATCACTCCCAGCCGCAGACGCCTTTCACTTCGGTGAAATCGTGGATCCCCCAGTCGGCATATTCACGCCCGTTGCCCGACTGCTTGTAGCCGCCAAAGGGCGCGAACAGATCCCAGGCCGGCCCGTTCACATAGACCGAGCCCGCGCGCAGCTGCCGCGCCACAGCCCGCGCCGTCTCGATGTCCCCTGCCTGGAGATAGGCCGCCAGCCCGTAGGGCGTGTCGTTCGCGATCGCGATCGCCTCCTCCACCGTCTCATAGGGCAGGATCGAGAGCACCGGCCCGAAGATCTCCTCGCGCGCGATGGTCATGTCGTTGGTCACGCCGCCAAAGACGGTGGGCTTCACGAAATAGCCGACATTGCGGCCCTCGGGCTTGCCGGTGCCGCCGGTGACGAGCACCGCGCCCTCGTCGATGCCGGCCTGGATCAGCCGCTGCACCTTGTCGAACTGCAGCGCCGAGACGAGCGGCCCCATCGTGGTGCCCTCGTCCTGCGGATCGCCGATCACCACGCTTTCGGCGGCGCGGCGCGCGATCTCCAGCGCCTCGGCATGGCGGGAAGCCGGCACCAGCATCCGGGTCGGCGCGTCGCAGCTTTGCCCGGTGTTGTTCATCACCCCGATCGTGCCCTCGCTCACCGCCTTTTCGAGGTCGGCATCGGGCAGCACGATATTGGGCGACTTGCCGCCCAGCTCCTGCGCCACGCGCTTCACCGTCTCGGCGGCGGTGCGCGCGACGATGATGCCGGCGCGGGTCGAACCGGTGAAGCTCATCATGTCGACATCCGGGTGGCCCGCCATCACCTGGCCCACTTCGGGGCCGGTGCCGTTGACCATGTTGAACACGCCCTTCGGCAGGCCCACCGCGTCCATCATCTCGGCGAAAAGCACGCCGCTCATCGGCGCGATCTCGGAGGGTTTCAGCACCACGGTGCAGCCCGCGATCAGGGCCGGGGCGACCTTGCACATGATCTGGTTCATCGGCCAGTTCCAGGGCGTGATCAGCCCGCAGACGCCGACCCCCTCGCGCAGGATCCGGGTGGTGCCGCGGCTTTCCTCCCAGGCGAAGCTTTCGGCCGCCGCGATCGTCGCCTCGAGATGGCCCTGCCCGGCATAGGCCTGCGCCTCGCGCGCCCAGGTGATCGGCGCGCCCATCTCGTGGCTGATCGCCTGCGCCATCTCCTCGTAGCGCTCCATATAGACGGCGAGCAGCCGCTTCATCGCGGCGATGCGCTCTTCCACCGGCGTCGCGTTCCAGCCCGGGAAGGCGGCACGCGCGGCGGCGACGGCGCGGTCGACATCGGCGGCACTGCCGGCCGAGATCTTCGCATAGGCGAGCTCGGTCGCCGGGTCGATCACCTCGATCTCGGCGGGGGTGACGGGGGCCACCCAGGCGCCGTCGATGTAGAAGTGCAGGGAATGGGTCATGTCCGGTCTCCGGGCG
>NZ_JBFXGV010000054.1:0-24830 GCF_050177655.1 Paenirhodobacter sp. | reverse complement strand
AGTGAAGCTGACTACTCTCATCATCGCCTAAGCTAGAGAGCCGATATGCTAGGTCCGCAGTCGCTTGCGCAACCAAACCGCCCGCATATCTCTTCAGATATCCATCAATGTCAAAGAGCAGAGGAAAAACGAACCATACCGCTACTTTCGTAGCGCCATGACCCGCGCAACCTCGAATTTCGTTCCGTCCGGTTCGTTGCAGCGTCGCTTTCGCTTCGTCGTTTCGTTCCGTCCGGCGACCGTTGCGGTGTGTTCCGCTTCGGTGAGGGGCGTTCTACGCATCTGCGCCGGGGTCCGCAAGAGGGATTTTCGCAAAACCGTCATTTTTTTCGGTCACACTCGGAAATGCTGTGGAAAACTTGGGCGAAATGCAGAACGCCCGGGCAACTTCGGAAGCGGTTTCGCCGCAATGCCGCGCTTCCGGGCCGGAATCGCCCTCCCCTCCCCCGGGATTCGCCTAAACTGCCCCCGCGTCATCCGGCGTTTTTTTTCGCGCCTCAGCCCCCGGGGCGCGCGAGTCGGAGGGCGGATTCGCGCGAGTCGCCCCTCCCCTCCCCCGCATCCTCCCCCGAATTCGGCCCCGGGGAATCGCAAGGGCCGGATCGTTTCCGACCCGGCCCCCGTATCTTTGCCCCTCCCGGCAGACTCAGCCCAGGATCCGCCCCCGCACCTTCCAGATCGCCGGCACCAGCAGCACGACATAGAGCAGGTCGACGAGCACCATCAGCGCCCAGAACCGGGTGAAGACGAGGCCCATCGAGATCACCGTCCCCATCAGCAAGAGCCCCACGCCCCAGCGCGGCACCCGCAGCGACTTCGGCGAGAAGGTCGGGATCCGCGAGATCATCAGCACGCCGACGATGCCGAGCCAGAGCGCCGCCAGCATCGGCACCTGCCGCACGTCGACGATATGGGCGAGGTGCAGATAGACCGGCAGCAGCGCGAGCATCGCCCCCGCCGGCGCCGGCACCCCGGTGAAATGGGTCTTGCCCGCCCCGTCCTCGCCGCGCATCACGTTGAACCGCGCGAGCCGCAGGCAGCCCGCCGCGGCATAGACCAGCACGAAGACCCAGCCGAGCGCATTGCCCTCCCCCAGAGCGAAGCGGAACACCAGCACCCCCGGCGCCACCCCGAAACAGAGGAAATCGGAGAGGCTGTCGAGCTCCGCCCCGAAATCCGACGTCGCCCGCAGCCGCCGCGCGATCAGCCCGTCGAGCCCGTCGATCAGCGCCGAAAGCAGGATCAGCCCCACCGCGATCTCATACATCGCCACCATCGCATAGCGGATCGAGGTGAGCCCGAGGCACATCCCCGCGATCGTCACCAGATTGGGGAGCAGCAGCAGAAACGGCATCTGCTCGCGATCCTGCGGCCCCGGGCCGATGGGCGCGCTCATCTCAGCGCACCCCGCCCGTGCGCGCGGGCTCGGCGCTCGTCACATCGGCCAGCACCGTCTCCCCAGCGATCATCGTCTGCCCGATGCAGACGAGCGGGTTCACCCCCTCGGGCAGGTAGATATCAAGCCGCGAACCAAAGCGGATCAGCCCGAACCGCTCGCCGGTCATCAGCTCCTGCCCCTCCTTCACCTCGCACAGGATCCGCCGCGCGACGAGCCCCGCGATCTGCACCACGCCATAGCGCAGCCCGTCGCCGGTCTCGACCGCGAGGCCGTTGCGTTCGTTGTCCGAGGAGGCCTTGTCGAGCGAGGCATTGAGGAATTTCCCCGGCCGATAGGCGACGCGGGTGATCCGCCCCGCCAGCGGCAGCCGGTTCACATGGCAGTTGAACACCGACATGAAGACCGAGATCCGCATCATCGGCAGATCGCCGAGGCCAAGCTCGACCGGCGGCACCGCCGGTTCGAGCAGCGACACGACCCCATCGGCGGGCGAAACCATCAGCCCCGCGCGGGACGGCGTCACCCGCTCCGGATCGCGGAAGAAATAGTAACACCAGACCGTCAGCCCGATCCCGAGCCAGCCGAGCGGCGCCCAGATCAGGAACAGGATCAGCGTCACCCCGGCAAAGATCGAGACGAACTTGCGCCCCTCGCGATGCATCGGCTTGACGAAGGTGGAAAGCATGGAAACGGACATCTGTGGCCTTCTCGTTGTTTCCCCTTTTCTACTGCAAAGCCCCGCCCATGCAAACAGCCGCCGCATCGCGGCATGGCGCGGCGCGACGCCACGGAATCGCCGCATTCGCGCGCAAGGCTTGCGCCATTCGCAAGGACATTGCCCGGAAAAGCCATGAGAGATCCTGTCGTCGAAGAAGACGGAGCGCGCCTGATCCTGCGCGGGGGCAACCTGCCGCTGCCCGTCGCGCTGATCAGCCTCGCCCTCACGCTCGCGATCGAGGCCTGGCTGCTGCACGAAATCGCCACGCTGCTCCGCGCGGGCTCCGGGCTTTATCCGGTGGTGCCGCTCTGCGTCGGGGCGCTGATCACGCTGACCGGCATCGTGCTCACCCTCTTCGCGCCGCTCGCCTCGGAACTGGTGCTCGACCCCGACCGGCTCCGCGCCGATCTGCGCTGGCGCAGCCTGATCTGGCGGCGCCATCAGAACTGGCCGCTCGCCGCGCTGCCGATGCCGCAGGTGCGTTACGACAAGGGCGACATCGACAGCCTGCCCTCCTGGCGGCTGCGCATCCCCCTGCCACAGCACCACGCCCCCAGGGCCTATGACCTGAATTTCCATTTCCGCGGCACGGCCTCGGTGCACGACCACCTCGCCCGCGAGAAACACGCCGCGGAGGAGCTGCAGATCCGCGTCGCCGGGCTGATCGAACAGGCGCGCAGCACCGGCCCCGTGATCTGAGCGGAATTAATCCGACAGGAAAACTCGGAATTGACATTCATGAGTGTTTTGGTCATCTAAGGGCAAAGGAGCCCGCGATGATCGTCTGTCACTGCCAGCACATCACCGACCGCGACATCCACGCCACCATCGACTGGATGCGCGCCGCCGACCGCTACGCGCTGATCACCCCGGGCAAGATCTACCGCACGCTTGGCAAGCGCGCCGATTGCGGCGGCTGCATGCCGCTGTTCCTCGCCACGATGCGGGGCAACGAGAACCTCGCCGTGCCCGCCGACGAACGCGCGGTGCCGGCAGACCTGCGCAATCTGCGCACCGAACTGAAAGGAAAGAGGGCATGAAGGGCGACGCGAAGGTCATCGAGTACCTGAACGCAGCTTTGCGGTCGGAGCTGACCGCGATTTCGCAATATTGGGTGCATTTCCGCCTGCAGGAGGACTGGGGCCTCGCGAAGATGGCGAAGAAATCCCGCGCCGAATCGATCGAGGAAATGGGCCATGCCGACAAGCTGATCGCGCGCATCCTCTTCCTCGAGGGGCATCCGAACCTGCAAAAGCTCGATCCGCTGCGGATCGGCGAAGGCCCGCGCGAGACGCTCGAATGCGATCTGGCCGCCGAAAAGGACGCCCGCACGCTTTACACCGAGGCGCGCGAATATTGCGCCTCGGTCAGCGATCACGTCTCGAAGCAGCTTTTCGACGAACTGCTCGAGGATGAGGAAGGCCATATCGACTTCCTGGAAACCCAGCTCGGCCTCTACGACCGGCTCGGCGCGCCGGGCTACGCGCTGCTCAACGCCGCGCCGATGGACGAGGCGGAGTAATCCGAACCACACCCCGAGGGGGCGCCCCGGCGTCCCCCGCCCCGCCGGTCGTCCCCCGGCGGGGCTTTTTCATGCCCGGCCGGTCACCCGCGGAAACCGGAGATGAGTATTTTTGCCAAGAAGAAATCCATGCGCTTCTTCTTGGCAAAAATACTCCTGCGCGCCTCCGCCCGCGCCCCGCCGGGATGGCGCAAAACGAAAACGCAGCCCCGAGGGACCGCGTTTCCAAATCGTATGTTCCGAAGATCAGCGCTTCGAGAACTGGAACGAACGACGGGCTTTCGCCTTGCCGTATTTCTTGCGTTCGACGACGCGGCTGTCGCGGGTCAGGAAGCCCGCGGCCTTGAGCGCGCCACGCAGCGACGGCTCGTGCAGCTGCAGCGCCTTCGAGATGCCGTGCTTCACCGCACCGGCCTGGCCCGAGAGGCCGCCGCCGGTCACGGTCGCGTAGACGTCGTATTCACCGACCACACCGGCCACTTCGAAGGGCTGGTTGACGATCAGCTGCAGCACGGGGCGGGCGAAATACGCCGGCATTTCCTTGCCGTTGACGGTGATCTTGCCCGAACCGGGCTTGACCCAGACGCGGGCGACCGCGTCCTTGCGCTTGCCGGTCGCATAGGCGCGGCCCTGCGCGTCACGCACCGGCTCGCGGGGCGCGTCGAGTTCGATCACGGCAGCGGCGGTGCCCGCGACGGCCGACTTCAGATCGTCGAGAGATTTGAGTTCTTCGGCCATGATCAGCTCCGGGTGTTCTTCTTGTTCAGGACTTTGACGTCGAGAACTTCAGGCTGTTGCGCTTCGTGCGGATGCTCGGCGCCAGCGTAGACGCGCAGGTTCGACATCTGCGCGCGACCCAGACGGTTGCGCGAGATCATGCGTTCGACGGCCTTGATCACGACGCGCTCCGGGTGAGCGCCTTCGAGCACCTGACGCGCGGTGCGGAACTTGATCCCGCCCGGGTGGTTCGTGTGCCAGTAGTAGCGCTTGTCTTCACGCTTCGTGCCGGTCATCTGCACCTTGTCGGCGTTGATGATGATCACGTTGTCGCCCATGTCCATGTGCGGGGTGAAGGTCGGCTTGTGCTTGCCGCGCAGGCGCATGGCGACGATCGTGGCGAGGCGGCCCAGGACGACGCCTTCGGCGTCGATCAGGATCCACTTCTTCTCGATCTCCGCCGGTTTCGCGGTATAGGTTTTCATTTCAGATCGCCCTTTGAAGGGTTGTGGCATTGGATGGCGGCTTTTCGGCGATCCGGCGCGCAAAATCAAGCGCAATTATCGCCATTTTCACAAGCAATATCAATGCTTTGGAAAATAGGTATTTAAATACCCCACACCAACCCTCTGAAAACGCGCCCGATTCCGCCCCTCAGTCGCGTTTTGGCGGGATCGAGTAGGTCATGCTCGCCCGCGCGACGGGCTGCTCCTCCCCCTCCGAGAAGATCAGCACGTCGCCCACGGCGAGCACCCGGCCGAGTTTCAGCATCCTGACCCGCGCGATCAGATCGCGCCCCGCCGCGGGTTTGCGCAGAAAGTCGATCGAGGCATTCGTCGTCACCGCCAGCGCCACCGGCCCGATCCGCGCCAGAATCGCGAGCCAGACCCCGACATCGGCCAGCGCGAACATCGTCGGGCCGGAGACGGTGCCGCCCGGGCGCAGGTGCAGCTCGCTCACCTTCAACCGCACGACGAGCTCCTCGCCCGTGCTCTCGATCACGAAATCCTCCGCCACCTGCGGAAACTGATCGGCCATGAACTGCGAAAGTGACGCAGCGTCCATTTTCTCTGTCATGCTCTCCCTCCCCCTTTGCGATCGGGGCTCCCGGCCCCTAGACTTCCGGGCACAGGGAGGATTTTCAATGACCGATCTCGTGGAACTCGAGCGACGTAACGTCATCGCACATCTGACGATGAACGCGCCGGGCTCGCTCAACGCGCTGTCCGATGCGATGCTGGCACGGCTCAAGGCCCGCCTCACCGAAATCGCCGCCGATCCGACGATCAGGGTCGTGGTGCTGAAGGGCGCGGGCAAGGCCTTCTGCGCGGGCCATGACCTGAAGGAGATGCAGGCGGGCCGGCAGGCGCCCGACAAGGGCCGCGCCTATTTCGCCGATCTCTTCTTCCGCTGCGCCGAGGTGATGCAGATGATCCCGGCGCTGCCGCAGCCGGTGATCGCCGAGGTGCATGGCATCGCCACCGCAGCGGGCTGCCAGCTGGTGGCAAGCTGCGATCTCGCCGTCGCGGCCGAGGGCACGCGGTTCGGCGTGAACGGCGTGAACATCGGGCTCTTCTGCTCGACACCGATGGTGGCGCTGTCGCGCAATGTGCCGCGCAAGGTCGCCTTCGAGATGCTGACGACGGGCGAATTCATCGACGCCGCCCGCGCGCGCGAAGTGGGCCTCGTGAACCGGGTCGTGCCGCATGACGCGCTCGGCGCCGAGACCGACCGGCTGGCCGAGACCCTCGCCGCAAAACTCGGCGCCGCGGTGAAGATCGGCAAGCGCGCCTTTTATGACCAGCTGCCGCTCGACCTCGCCGCCGCCTATGACCACACCGCCGCGGTGATGGTCGAGAACATGCTCTGGCGCGACACCGAGGAAGGGATCAGCGCCTTCATCGAAAAGCGCAAGCCCGACTGGGCGGAGTGAGAGGGGGCGCTGCCCCCCGGCTTCGCCTCCCCCCGGGATATTTCCACTCTGTAGAAATGCCGTTTCTACAGAGGTCAAATATCCCGGGGGAGTCTGCGTCAGCAGACGGGGGCAGCGCCCCCTCCCCGCCGGTCATTGCCGCAAGAGCCGCGCCTCGGCCGCGTCCGCCTCGGCCCAGCGGTTCACGCCGGTGACGATCGCCCCCACCATCTTCGCGCGCCATTCCGGGTCGAGCAGCCGCTTGCGGTCCGCCTCCGACGACAGGAAGCCGAGCTCGATCAGCACCGAGGGAATGTCGGGCGCCTTCAGCACCGAGAAATCCGCCGCCTGCACCGGGTGACGGTGCATCCGCAGCCCCGCCCCCTTGATCGCACCGGCGAGCACCTGGCTCAGCCGCACCGTGCGCGGCGCCGTCTCCGTCCGCGCAAGCTGCATCAGCACCGAGGCGACGGCATCGTCATGCCCCTCGAGGTCCACCCCGGCGAGCAGATCGGCGCGGTCGTGCCGCTCGGCCAGCTTGCGCGCCGCCTCGTCCGAGGATTGCGCATCGAAGAGGTAGACGGTCGCCCCCGTCGCCTCGCCCTCGGGCAGCGCATCGGCATGCAGCGAGATGAAGAGATCCGCCCCGGTCGCCCGCGCCACGGTGATCCGCGTTTCGAGCGGCACGAAGACATCCTCCTCGCGCGTCATCGTGACCTCCATCCCCGCGCGCACCATCGCCTCCTTCAGCTCGCGCGCGAAGGTCAGCACCAGCACCGCCTCGTGCAGGTTCTCGAACTCCGCACCCGGGTCGATGCCGCCATGGCCCGGGTCGATCACCACCTTGAGCGGCGCCGATCCGTCCTGCCGGCGATGCGGCGGATCGGTCACTGCGGGCTGCGGCAGATCCCAGAGCGCGGATTCGGGCGCGCCCGCGCGCGCGGCGAACTCCGCCTGCGCCACCGGTTCGAGCCGCAGGCTCACCCGCGCGGGGCCCTCGGTTTCCTCCACCGCCTCGGCGATGCGCGCGGGGCCGGTCAGCTCCGCCACCAGCCGCGACCAGCCCGGGCGGAACCGCCCCCAGCGCACCGCGCCGATCAGCCCGTGGCCGGAGAACGCCGCCGCATCCGCCGCGCCGAAATCGACCTCGCGGAAATCGGCGACGAGCCGCGGCGGATCGTCGAGCAGATAGGCGCGGAACGGCACCGGCTGGCTGAGGCCGAGCGTCAGCTCGGTCGCCTGCGCGGTTGCGTTGACGCCCGAGCGCACCGGATCGAGCCGGGCGAGCGCCGAAAGCTCCTGCGCCGCGGCCAGCCCCGTCAGCGCCAGCCACAGCGCCGCGAGAAGAAGGGAAAACCGTTTCATGCCTGCTCCGTTTTGCGCGGACTATAGCGCAGCGCGGGGCGCACGAAAACCGCTCAGCGCGCCGCCATGAAGGCCGCGAGCCGCGCGATCCCCTCCTCGATATCCGCCGTCTGGCGCGCGTAGGAAAAGCGCAGCGTGGTATGGCCGCGCACCGGGTCGAAATCGAGCCCGGGGGTCACCGCCACCCCGGCCCGTTCCAGGATCTCGGCGGCGAAGGCGCGGCTGTCCTGAGTGAATTCCGACACATCGGCATAGATGTAAAAGGCGCCATCGGGCGGCGCGATCTTCGTGAAGCCCGCCTTCGGCAGCCCCTCCAGCATGAGGCGCCGGTTTTCGGCATAGACCGCGCGCATCGCCTCGGCCTCCTCGACGCAGTCGAGCGCGGCGAGCGCGGCGATCTGGCTCGCGTGCGGCGGGCAGATGAACATGTTCTGCGCCAGCCGCTCGACGGTGCGGACGTGATCCTCCGGCACCACCATCCAGCCCACGCGCCAGCCCGTCATCGAGAAATATTTCGAGAAGGAATTGATGACATAGGCCTGATCGGAGACCTCGAGCGCGGTGACCGCCGGGGCCTCGTATTGCAGCCCGTGATAGATCTCGTCGGAAACGAAGGCGAGATCGCGCTCCGCCGCCACGGCCATCAGCGCGGCAAGCTCGGGCTTGCCCAGCATCGTGCCCGAGGGGTTGCCCGGCGAGGCGACGATCAGCCCCTGCACATCGCGCGGAATCTCCGCGGGCACCGGCTGATAGCGGTTCTCGGGTTTGGTCAAAATATCGACCGGCGTCACCGATATCGCGCGCAGGATCTGGCGATAGCTCGGATAACCCGGCGCCCCAAGCGCGACGCGATCGCCCGCATCGAAAAGCGCCGAGAAGGCGAGCAGGAAGGCGCCCGAAGATCCCGCCGTCACCACCACCCGGCCCGGGTCGAGATCGACGCCATACCAGCGCCGATAGAGCGCCGCGATCCCCGCGCGCAGCTCGGGCAGGCCAAGCGCGACGGTATAGCCGAGCGCGTCCTTCTCCAGCATCGCGGCGAGCGCCTTGCGCGCGCCCGCGGGCGCGGGCGTCGAGGGCTGGCCGACCTCCATGTGGATGATGTGCCGCCCCGCGGCCTCGGCGGCGCGCGCCGCTTCCATCACATCCATCACGATGAAGGGATCGACCTGACCACGGCTTGAGAAACGCATCGCCTGCCTCCATGATTTGAGCCCAAGCGCGATAGGACGGGACGGCGCCGGGGTCAATGGCGCCTGCCCGCCGACCGCGCGCCCTGCGGCATTGCCGCGCGGCCTTTCCCCTTGCGCCGCCCGCGCCGATTGGCCAGTTTCACCGCGACGCCCGGCCTTCGGGCCCAACAGGATCGAACAGGATTTCACGATGACCCGCACCCTTCTGGCCGCGCTCGCGGTGACCACCGCGCTCGCCGCGCCGAGCTTTGCGCTCGACCTTTCGAAGATGACGCCCGACGAAAAGACCGCCTTCGGCGATGCCGTGCGCGAATATCTGATGCAGAACCCCGAGGTTCTCGTCGAGGCGATCAACGTGCTCGACCAGCGCCAGCAGGCGGCGGCCGCGCAGAACGACAAGACCCTCG
Organism: Paenirhodobacter sp.; assembly: GCF_050177655.1. Taxonomy (NCBI): domain Bacteria; kingdom Pseudomonadati; phylum Pseudomonadota; class Alphaproteobacteria; order Rhodobacterales; genus Paenirhodobacter; species Paenirhodobacter sp. Next base: position 15,597 of record NZ_JBFXGV010000054.1, on the reverse strand, counting down.
TCGCGACGAACGAGAAGGATCTGCTGCAGAACCCGAACGACTGGGTCGGCGGCAATCCCGAGGGCGACATCACCATCGTCGAATTCACCGATTACAAATGCACCTATTGCAAGAAGGCCTACCCGGAGGTTGCGAACCTGCTCAAGAACGACGGCAAGATCCGCTTCGTGGTGAAGGAATTCCCGATCCTCGGGCCGCAGTCGGAGCTGGGCGCGCGTTTCGCGATCGCGGTGAAGCAGCTGGCGGGCGATGCAGCCTATGAGAAAGTGCACGACACGCTGATGACGCAGCGCGGCGACATCTCGCTCGAGGGGCTCAAGCGCCTCGCCACCGAGGAAAAGCTCGACGCCGATGCGATCGTGAACCGGATGAACACCGAGGAGGTCACCGCGGTGATCCGCGCGAACATGCAGCTGGGCGAGCGGATGGCGATCTCGGGCACGCCGGCCTTCGTGATCGGCCAGCAGCTGATGCGCGGCTACGGCCCGGAAGCGGCGATGGCGCAGATCGTCGCCGAAGAGCGCAAGGCGGAATAAGCGGGGCCGAATAAGCGCGAAAGGCCGGAGGGGGCGCTGCCCCCGCTGGCTGCGCCAGCCCCCCGGGATATTTTCGCTCTGAAGAAACCACCGTTTCCGGAGCGAAAATATCCCGGGGGAAGAATTTCGGAAGGAAGGAGGGGGGCGCTGGCCCCCCTCTCCGTTCGCAGGCGGTCACTTCACGATATAGACGATCTGGCGATTGTCCGGGTTCACGAGCACCGGATGCTCGTTCACGTTCACATAGGCATAGCTGCTGTCGGGCACCGGCGTCAGCGTGACGGCGTCGGGCAGCACCGCGCCCTCGACCACATCCCCCGAAAGATAGACCGGGGCGACCGGGTTCTTCTCGACCCAGGTCACGGTCTCGGTCGTGGGCTTCGCCGCCTCGCCCAGCGCCACACCGCCGATCAGCGCGCCGATGACCGCGCCGGCCGGGCCGCCGACCGCAGCCCCCGCCGCCGCGCCGGTGCCGACACCGGCCAGCGCCGCCGCGCCCTGCCCTTCCTTCGTGCCGTTCTGATAGGTCACCGTCTTCACCGTGACCCCGGCGGGGCGTTCGGACAGCATCACCAGCTGCGCGCCGGTCTTGACGCCGAGCTGGTCGGCCGGCACCCAGCCGGTCTTGCCGTCATAGGCGACCTCGCACCAGGGCGCATCGGCGAGGCAACCCTCGACCGACAGCACCGAGGCGGCCGGGGCGACGGCGATCGAGGCCGCGGCCTTCTCCGGCGCGGTGTAAACGGTGACAGGCGACGCCGTGACGGCCTCGAGCGCAGAGGCGGAACCCGCAGCCCCGATCAGGCCAATGCCGGCAATCGCGAAGATCTTGGTCGAACGGTTGAACATCTGTTGTCCTCCTGGATGTCATGCGGGCGGTGCAACCCCCCGCTGTGTGTCAGGAAAACGATGCCGGCCCGAACCCGTTCCCGGGCAAGGCGCCAAAAGCCATCACAATGATTTCAGGCGCTTTTCCGGAACCGGCGGGTTCTTGCCAGCTATTGCGCAGCGGCCTCGGCGGCCTGCGCCTCGGCTGCGAGCTTCTCGGCGCGTTCCTCGACCAGGCGCACGATCTCGTCGATCATCTGCTCGTTCGACATCTTGTGGCTCTGCTTGCCGGCGAGATAGATCATCCCCGACCCCGCGCCGCCGCCGGTGAAGCCGATGTCGGTCATCAGCGCCTCGCCCGGGCCGTTCACCACGCAGCCGATGATCGACAGGCTCATCGGTTGCTTGATGTGTTCGAGCCGCTTCTCCAGCGCCTCGACCGTCTTGATCACGTCGAAGCCCTGCCGCGCGCAGCTCGGGCAGGAGATGATCTGCACGCCGCGCGTCCGCAGGCCGAGCGATTTGAGGATCTCGTAGCCGACCTTGACCTCCTCGACCGGATCGGCCGAAAGGCTCACCCGGATCGTGTCGCCGATCCCCATCCACAAGAGGTTCCCCAGCCCGATCGCCGATTTCACCGTGCCCGAGATCAGCCCCCCCGCCTCGGTGATGCCGAGATGCAGCGGCGCGTCGGTCGCCTCCGCCAGCGCCTGATAGGCCGCCGCCGAGAGGAACACGTCCGAGGCCTTCACCGAAACCTTGTATTCGCGGAAATCGTTGTCCTCGAGGATGCGGATATGTTCGAGCGCAGACTCGACCATCGCCTCGGGGCAAGGCTCGCCGTATTTCTCGAGCAGATGCTTTTCGAGCGAGCCGGCGTTCACCCCGATCCGGATCGAACAGCCGTGGTCCTTCGCCGCCGCGATCACCTCGCGCACGCGCTTTTCATCGCCGATATTGCCCGGGTTGATCCGCAGACAGGCGGCGCCCGCCTCGGCCGCCTCGATCGCGCGGCGGTAGTGGAAATGGATGTCGGCGACGATCGGCACCGGGCTTTCGCGGCAGATCTCCTTCAGCGCCTTCGTCGAGGCCTCGTCGGGGGTCGAGACGCGGACGATATCGGCGCCGACATCGGCCGCGCGCAGCACCTGATCCAGGGTCGCCTTCACGTCCGAGGTATCGGTGTTGGTCATCGTCTGCACCGAGATCGGCGCATCGCCCCCCACCGGCACCTTGCCCACCATGATCTGACGCGATTTGCGGCGATAGACGTTGCGCCAGGGGCGGACGGGATTGAGCGACATGGGAGCCTCCGTTTCTGGGGCCAGAAATAGGACAGCCGCCGCCCGAGGGCAACGGCTGCAAATCCGTCAGATGCGGCGCGAGGCCTTATTGATCGGCCGGCGCCGCCGGATCGGCCGGCGCCAGCGCCCCGGCATCGGCCACCGCCACCATCTTCGCGAGATCGCCGTCGGCCCCGATATCGGCCACCGCATATTTCGCATCGAGCGCCTCGGGCGAGAGGGTGATGTTCTTCGTCACCTCGCCACGCTTGCCGACCGGGCCATGCGCGACCCCGTTCACCGCGAAATAGATCGCGCCCGATTCGCCGGTGCGCATCACCGGCGCTTCCTCGAGCTTGGGCAGCGCGTAGCGTTCGCCCGCATCCATCACCTTCTCGAAGATCACCGAGCCGTCGGCGGCGGAGATCCGCACCCAGGAGGGACGCACCGCAAGCACCTCGACCGCCGGCGCATCGGCGCCCAGCGTGCGCACCATCGTGCCATCGGCGCCCACCTGCGGCGCCGGCGCGATCGTCGCGGCGGCAAGCCGGGTCGGATCGCTGCCCTGCGCAACCGCGGGGGTCGCGGCGGCCACCGGCTGACCGGCGAAGACGCCGGTCTCGCCCGGCGCGATCGAGGCGATCGGCCCATCCCGCGCGATCAGCACCGGCGCGTCGAGCGTCGCCGGACGATAGATCCGGTCGAGCGCCTCGGGCGCGGGCGCCGCGGGGGCGATGTCGTTCGAGGCGGTCTGCATCTGCGCCGCATCCGGGGTCACCGATTGCAGCGGGTCGATCTCGGCCACCACGCCCGGCGCCTGATCGACCGGGGCCAGATGCACGCGCTGCACTTCCTGCAGCACGGTCCAGCCGCCATAGCCGATCGCGCCGACGACCAGCCCCAGCACGAGCACGGAGCCAAGCGCACGCGGCTCGATCTTCGTCCAGAAGGCCTCGGTCTTCGGGATGAAAGTGGCGTTCGGATTGGCGAGCGCCTCGGCCACGTCCGACGGGCGGCGCTGCGGCTTCGGCCCGGAGGCGGCGGCGGCCATGCCATGCGTCGGCTGGAAGCCGGCCTCCTTGCAGAAGCGCTGGAAGGCCCAGTCCGGGTCGAGCCCGAGGTAGCGCGCATAGGAGCGCACATAGCCCGCGATGAACGAAGGGGTCTCGAAGGCGGCCACGTCGGCGCTCTCGATCGCCGCGATATAGGCCGCCTTGATGCGCAGTTCGCGCTGCACGTCGAGGAGCGATTTCGACAGCGTGGCGCGCTCGCCCCGCATCACATCGCCCAGACGCAGCTCGAAATCGTCGAAGCCTTTCGGCTTGTCCTCTTCCAGCGTCGAAGGAGACTTCCTCCGCCCGATCATGTGCCTGCCCTGCCCCTAGATGCCAGATGTCGTCGATTCGGGCCTGTGACCCGCAACCATTACCGATTCATTATCACAAGCCGGAGAGCCGTGCACTCGCAGAAAGGGGTCAGGCGCTGGCCTCGGCGCGATTCAGCGCACAGCGCGCCCAGAGCGCGTCCATCGCATGCACGAGGGCGTCGATCTGCCCCAGATCGTGCACCGGAGAGGGGGTGAAGCGCAGACGCTCCGTCCCGCGCGGCACGGTCGGGAAGTTGATCGGCTGGACGTAGATGCCGAAATCCTCGAGCAGCATGTCGGAGAGCGCCTTGGTATGCACCGGGTTGCCGATCACCACCGGCACGATATGCGAACCGTGGTCGATGATCGGCATGCCAAGCGCCTTCAGCCGCATCTTCAGCACCTTGGCGTGCAGCTGCTGCTTTTCGCGCAGCTCGGCGCCGCCCGGCCCCTTGAGGAAGGCGATCGAGGCGGCGGCCCCCGCGGCCACGACCGGCGGCAGCGAGGTGGTGAAGATGAAGCCCGGCGCATAGGAGCGCAGCGCGTCCATCATCTTGGCCGAGCCCGCGACATAGCCGCCGAACACGCCGAAGGCCTTGCCGAGCGTGCCGTTGAAGATGTCGATCCGCCCCATCTCGCCCAGCTTCTCGGCGATGCCGGCGCCGCGCGGGCCATACATGCCGACCGCGTGCACCTCGTCGAGATAGGTCAGCGCGTTGAATTCCGCGGCGAGATCGCAGATCTCGGTGATCTTGCCGAAATCGCCGTCCATCGAATAGACCGATTCAAAGGCAATGAGCTTCGGCGCCTTCGGATCTTCGGCCGCGAGCAGCTCGCGCAGATGCGCGACGTCGTTGTGACGGAAGATCCGCTTCTCGCCCGGGGCGCGCTTGATCCCCTCGATCATCGAGGCGTGGTTCAGCTCGTCGGAGAAGATCACGAGCCCGGGGAAGAGCTTGCGCAGCGTGCTCAGCGTCGCGTCATTGGCGATATAGGCGCTCGAGAAGACCAGCGCCGCTTCCTTGCCATGCAGATCGGCGAGCTCGGCCTCGAGCCGCTTGTGATAGACCGTGGTCCCCGAGATGTTGCGCGTGCCGCCCGAACCGGCGCCGGTGGCGTCGAGCGCCTCATGCATCGCGGCGAGCACTTCCGCGTTCTGGCCCATGCCGAGATAGTCGTTGCCGCACCAGATCGTGATCTCTTTCTTCGCGCCGTCGGGGCGCGTCCAGATCGCCTTCGGATAGGCCCCCTTCTCCCGCTCGATGTCGATGAAGACGCGATAACGGCCTTCGTCGTGGAGCCGCTGAATCGCCTGATCGAGCGCGAGATCGTAGTTCATATCCTGAGTTCCCCTAGCTGGTGTGCCCGCTGTTCGCTGGGTGAGCCGTAAAGGCCTGTCGCGTGGGCGGCATTGATAAAGGTCAAATCCCGCATTTGGGAGCCTAAAATTGTCGCACCGGCGAATCAATTTCAAAAAACGGAATGGGTCTTCACCTTTCGTCGAACGCCGGGCGCGCGGCGCATGGCCGATCTGCGCATACCGCCGGCGCTGGACACCCGCGGCCCGGGTGCTAGGCTCGCGCGCCTGACAAGGAGGCCCAGATGACGCTCGACGCCGTTCTCACCCATATTGACGAAACCCTGCCGGAGGCGACCGAACGGCTGATGGAGGTGCTGCGCATCCCTTCGATCTCGACCGATCCGGCGTTCAAGGCGGACTGCGCGCGCGCCGCCGACTGGATGGTGGCGGAGCTCGCCGCGCTCGGCTTCAAGGCCGAAGTGCGCCCCACCCCCGGCCATCCGATGGTCGTCGCGCGCCACGAGGGGCCCGGCCCGCATCTGCTTTTCTACGGGCATTACGACGTGCAGCCGGTCGATCCGCTGAACCTCTGGCACCGCGCCCCCTTCGAGCCCGCGATCGAGGAAACCGCGAACGGCCCGGTGATCCGCGGCCGCGGCTCCTCCGACGACAAGGGCCAGCTGATGACCTTCGTCGAGGCCTGCCGCGCGTATAAGGCGGTCACCGGCACCCTGCCCGGCAACCTGACGATTTTCCTCGAGGGCGAGGAAGAGTCGGGCTCGCCCTCGCTGATCCCCTTCCTGAACCAGTACAAGGACGAGCTGAGCTGCGATCTCGCGCTGATCTGCGACACCGGCATGGTCTCGCCCGGCGTGCCCTCGATCGCGGGCCAGCTGCGCGGCATGCTGAAGGAGGAATTCACCCTCCACGGCCCGCGTATCGACCTGCATTCGGGCCATTACGGCGGCCCGGCGCTGAACCCGCTGCGCGAGATCTCGAAACTGATCGCGAGCTTCCATGACGAAGACGGCCGCGTCGCGGTCGAAGGCTTCTACGAGGGCGTGCACGAAGTGCCCGCCGAGCTGAAGCGGCAATGGGAAAACTGCGGCTTCGACGAGCACGAATATCTCGCCCATGCCGGCATGACGGTCGCGCATGGCGAGAAGGGCTATACCGCGCTCGAACAGCAATGGGCGCGCCCCACGCTCGAGATCAACGGGCTCTGGGGCGGCTATCAGGGCGCGGGCTCGAAGACGGTGATCCCGGCCGAGGCGCATTGCAAGATCACCTGCCGGCTGGTGGGCGACATGGACCCGACCCATGTGCGCGCCGCGGTGCGCCGCCACGTCGAGGCGCGGCTGCCCACCGACGCCCGCGTCACCTGGGACAGCGACATCGACGGCGCCCCGGCCGCGGTGATGGACACCTCGCGCCCCGAGTTCGAGGCCGCGCGCCAGGCGCTCTCCGACGAGTGGAACCGCGAGGCGGTGATCGTCGGCATGGGCGGTTCGATCCCGATCGCCTATTACTTCAAGACGATCCTCGGCATGGATGCGCTGCTGATCGGCTATGCCAATGACGACGACGCGATCCACTCGCCGAACGAGAAATACGACGTGAAATCGTTCCACAAGGGCATCCGCAGCTGGGCGCGCGTGCTCGACCGGATCGCGGGCTGAGACCGGCGACGGGGGGCGCTGCCCCCCGGCTTCGCCTCCCCCCGGGATATTTCCGCTCTGTAGAAATGCCGTTTCTATAGAGAAGAAATATCCCGGGGGAGTCTGCGACAGCAGACGGGGGCAGCGCCCCCTCCGCGCCGGCCCTGGCGCTCAGTGCCCGCCGAAGCCCTTGCGGATGCGCCGCACCATCAGCCAGACGCCGGCGATCACGAAGGGGGTCAGCCCCGCCACCGCCATTTCCTTCGTCACGCCGTAATGTTTCGCGAGCGGATAGCTCAGATAGCCCGCGAGGCTCACCGCGTAATAGCTGATCGCCACCACCGAAAGCCCCTCGACCGTGTGCTGCAGCCGCAGCTGCAGATCGGCGCGCCGGTCCATGCTCTCGAGCAGCTTCTGGTTCTGCGCCTGCCGCTCGACATCCACCCGCGTGCGCAAAAGCTCGCCCGCGCGCGCCGCCCGCTCGATCATCGCATTCGAGCGCGCCTCGGCCGATTTCACCGTGCGCATCGCCGGATCGTAGCGGCGCAGCATGAATTCGGAGAATTTCTGCCGCCCGCGGAAGCGGCTCTCGCGCAGCACCTCGACGCGCTCCTTCACGATCGCCTCATAGGCGCCGGTCGCGCCGAAGCGGAAGCTGTGCTGCACCGCGAGGCTTTCCAGTTCGGAGGAGATCTCGAGCAGCCGGTGCAGCGTATCCTCGGCGGGCATGGCGTCGTCGGTCATGCCGTCGACGAGCTCCGAAAGCTCGGGGTCGAGCGCGTTGAGCCGGCGGGTGAGCGAACGCGCCCGGTTCAGCCCGAGCATCGACATCGCGCGATAGGTCTCCATCTCGCAGATCCGCTGCACGATGCGCCCGACGCGCCCCGGCCCGGTGCCCGGCCGCACGAAGATCGCGAAGCGCATCTGCCCCGCCGGGTCGATGCGGAAATCGGTCGCCACCACCGCCGCCTCGTCGAGCACCCAGGCGCAGACGAGGCTTTCATGCACGAACCAGTCCTCGAGCCGCGGCAGCACCGACTCCGGATCCTCGGGCAGCTCCTCGATGCGGATCATCACCGCGGCGATCCGCTTGCCCGGCGCCGCCTCGATCCAGTCGGCCGGGAACGCCTCGGTTTCCGCCGGATCGAAGGGCCGCGCCGAAACCCCCGGCGCATGGGCGAGGAAGGTGGTGAATTCGGTATGGCTTTCCCATTTCAGCGCGTAGCGGCCGATCTCGCCGGCGTAATGGGTCACCCCCGGCGGCGGCAGCGGCGCCCCCGCGCGGCCAAGCAGGTCGCACAGATGCGCGTGATCCTTGGCCCGGTCGCGGTTCGCCGCATCGCGCGGCTCCTTGATCGCGAGATAGACGACATGGGCGGGCGCGGCAAAGGAGGGGAACGGCCGCGCATGCAGCTCGTTCACCAGCGCATAGCGCAAGGGATGGTCGTCGATCGGCGTCATGGTCACTCCCGCAGGCTTGCTTCTGCTTAGCCGATTATCCCCCGGAGGCAAATAAATAAGACAATGTTCCCATATGTTTATCGGCATACCACGGTATGCGGAACGGAAATTTTCGCGCCCCCGCGTAGGGGGGGCGCCCCCCGCGCGTAATCCGGTCATGGCAAAGGGAGAGACCCATGCGACAGATGACCACAATCCCCCTCGCGCTCGGGCTGGCGCTGATGACCGCCCCCGCGGGCTTCGCGGGCAGCGCCGCGGCGGCCTTCGAACGGCTCGACACCGATCACTCGGGCACGATCAGCCGGGCCGAGTTCCTCGAACTGCGCCGGCAGATGTTCGCTCTGATCGACGCCGACCATTCCGGCACCATCACCCGGGCGGAGATCGACGCGGCGCGGGCGGCGCAGGGCGCCAAGGCCCCGCGCGCCGACGAGCGGATCTGGGCGCAGGACGCGAACCATGACGGGCAGCTCACGCTCGCCGAATACACCGCCCAGACCCGCGGCTTCGACTTTGCCGACCGCAATGGCGACGGCCAGCTCGACCGCGCCGAATTCGACCGCATCGCGCGCTTCGTCGCGCAGGCGCGCAACTGATCCCTGACCACCGCTCACGACACCACCACTCACGGACCCCCTCCCCCACACGGATCCCGAAAGGAACCACGATGAAAAAGACCTTCCTGATCGCCCTGCCCCTCGCGCTCGCCCTCGGCCTGCCCGCCGGCGCGCAGAACGTCACCATCACCGGCGCGAACGGCGCGAGCGCACAGGTGAACCGCGACTGTCTGCGCGGCGGCGGCACGGCGAATTGCACCACCACCACCACCGCGACCGGCGCGAACGGGCAGAGCGCCACGAAACAGCGCAACCGCGTGACCACGCAGGGTTCTTCGGCGACCACCGTCACCCGCACCGGGCCGGAGGGCAATACCTCCACCCGCAAGCGGCTCGTCACCGTCACGCGCTGAGGCGATGGACCTCGGCCGCGCCGGGGCGCTAGTCTCGGCGCGACAGGGAGAGGCGATGACCCCCGACACCGAAGATCCGCAGGCACTGATGGCGGCGCTGGCCCGGGGTGACCGGGCCGCGCTTGGCCGGATCGTGGCGCTCTACGGCCCGGGGGTGCAGCGCTACGCGGCCCAGATCCTGCGCAACCCCGCCGAGGCGGAGGACATCGCGCAGGAGGTGTTCTTGCGGCTCTGGCGCCATGCCGGGCGCTACGATCCCGCGCTTGGCCCGCCCGCGGCCTGGATCTGGCGGATCGCGCGCAACCTCTGCCTCGACCGGACCCGGCGTCAGGGCTGGCGGCGGTTTCTCGGCCTCGAGGCGGCACCCGAACCCGCGGACGAGACGCCGGGGGCGGAGGCCGCGCTCGACGCGCGCCAGCGCCTCGCCCGGCTTTCGGCGGCGATGGCAGAGCTGCCCGAACGCCAGCGCGCGGCGCTGACGATGCGGGCGGCGGGCGGGCTTTCGACCGCCGAGATCGCCGCGGCGATGGGGATCGGCGCGGGGGCCACGGAACAATTGCTCGTGCGGGCGCGCGCCGGATTGCGCGCGCGGCTCGGGCCGGATTTTGCGCGAGGAGGCGAAGATGACCCAAAGGAATGACGAAGAGTTCGACGCCGAACTCGGCCGGCTGATCGGCGCGGAGCCCGCCGATGCGCCCGCCCTCTCGCGCGCGGTGCTGACCCGGCTTGCCGCGCCCGAACCCGGGCCCTTCGCCCGCGGGGCGGAGGTGCTGGCGCTGCCCGGGCCGGCGCTTGGCCTCTTCGGCGGGCTGATGGCCGGGGGGATGGCGCTCGGCTGGCTGCTGCTCCCCGCGATCGGCGGCGAAAGCTGGGTGACGCTCGGGCTTTTCGGCGATCTGATCGGCGTGACGGGAGGGTTCTGATGGAGAAAAAACGCGACAAGGGGCGGATCGCGCTGATCGCGGTGCTGGCGGTCTCGCTTCTGGGCAATGCGCTCGCCGCGGGCGCGGTGCTGCGCTTTCGCGCGCTGCAAGGCGACCTGCTCGGCCCGGCGGCGGCGCAGGCCTTCTTCCCGCGCGAGGTGCGGCGCGACCTGCGCGCGGCGCTGCGCGATCACGCCGACAGCCTGCGCCCGGCGCTGCACCGCCTGGCCGAGGACCGCGCCGCGGTGGTCGCGGCAGGCATGGCGCGCCCCTTCGATCGCGCCGCGCTCGACGCCGCGATGGCGCGCTTTCGCACCGATGCCGACGCCGGCATCGCCGCGCTGCAGGCGGTGATCGGCGACACGCTCGCCGCGCGGGCGGCGGATCGGAAGTGACTATGCGCCACGCGCCCGGCGCCGGGGCCACCACAGCAGCCCGGCGACGACGACACCGTTGACGGTCGCGCCGAGCACGGAGCCCGGCACGAAGACCCGTTCCAGCGGCATCCCCATCGCCATCCCCGCGAGGATGAACCAGCGCGCCGAGGCAACCGAAAGGCCAAGCGCGAGGGCGATCATCATGGCCGCGCGGTGCAGCCCGAAGGCACGGCGGCGCGCGGCCACGGCCCCGATCACCAGACTGGCGAGAAAGGCCAGAACCAGCCCCACGGTGCCGAGATGCACGAGCGGGCCGCCAAGCCCGGGCAAGGCCCGCAGGAGAGGCAATACCCCCGCCCCCGAAACCAGCCCGCTCAGAACGAAGAGCCGCCCCCGCCAGCGATGCGCGCCCCGCTTGCGCGGCAGGAATTGCAGCGGCCCGAGCAACAGAAAGAGCAGCGCAGGCAGCAGGTGCAGCGTGGTCAGCCAGGGATGGTGGAGGTAGCGCAGATCGCCCCCCGCCCCGAACCAGACATGGCCAAGCCGCGCAAGCGTGTTCCAAAGGAGCGGCAGGCACAACAGATAAAGCGCCGGGATCGGAGGAATTCGGTTCATCGCCATGCAATCGCAAAAGAAAAGCCCCGTCGAAGCGGGCCGCGCGTCATTCGAGCCGCGCGCCGATCTCGGTCCAGCCGGCCCCCTGGGGCGCATAGGTCCGCACGGTGCATTTCGCGGCGCCGCACCAGGGATTCGTCATGAAGGTCCATCCGCATTCGGCATATCCGAGATGGACCTCGACCTTGCCCCCGGCCTTCGGCACGAACATCTCGTCGGGCAGCGCCAGGGAGGCCGGAACCTTGCAATCCACAGCCACCTCTTGCCGGATCATCTCCTTGAGAGTGGAAAGATCGGCCGCCATCGCGAAGGACGGCACCGCGACAAGCGCCGCAACGGAAATCAGTTTCAACATCTTGTCCTCAAAATTCGTTCGGGGACAGGCTACGCAACCGAGCCCATAAAGAAAAGGCCCCGCCGAAGCGGGGCCTTTCCGTGCCGGGCCTTTCGGCTCAGCGCATCAGATGCAGCAGTTCCTCGACCGACTTCTTCGCGTCGCCGTAGAACATCCGCGTATTTTCCTTGTAGAAAAGCGGGTTCTCGATGCCCGAATAACCGGTGCCCTGGCCGCGTTTCGACACGAAGACCTGTTTCGCCTTCCACACTTCCAGAACCGGCATGCCGGCGATCGGCGAGTTCGGATCTTCCTGCGCGGCGGGGTTCACGATGTCGTTCGAGCCGATCACGATCGCCACGTCGGTATTCGGGAAGTCCTCGTTGATCTCATCCATTTCCAGAACGATGTCGTAAGGCACCTTCGCCTCGGCCAGAAGCACGTTCATGTGGCCGGGCAGACGGCCCGCCACCGGGTGGATCGCGAAGCGCACCGTCTTGCCGCGCGCGCGCAGCATCGAGGTGAGTTCGGAGACCGCCTGCTGCGCCTGCGCGACCGCCATGCCGTAGCCCGGCACGATGATGACGCTGTCGGCATCGCTCAGCGCATCGGCCACGCCCTGCGCGTCGATCGCGATCTGCTCGCCCTCGACTTCCATCGCCGGGCCGGTCGTGTTGCCGAAGCCGCCGAGGATGACCGAGATGAACGAACGGTTCATCGCCTTGCACATGATGTAGCTCAGGATCGCACCCGAGGAGCCGACCAGCGCGCCGGTCACGATCAGAAGATCGTTGCCAAGCGAGAAGCCGATCGCCGCCGCGGCCCAGCCCGAGTAGCTGTTCAGCATCGACACCACCACCGGCATGTCGGCGCCGCCGATGCCCATGATCAGGTGATAGCCGATGAAGAAGGCCAGAAGCGTCATCACGATCAGCGCCCAGGCCCCGGCCCCGTTCATGAAGGCGATCAGCATGACGACCGAAAGGATCGCCGCGCCCGCGTTGAGCATGTGCCCGCCCGGCAGCTTCGTCGCCTTCGAGGTGATCTTGCCCGCGAGCTTGCCGAAGGCGATGATCGAGCCGGTGAAGGTGACCGCACCGATGAACACGCCGAGGAAAAGCTCGACCCGCAGGATCGAAAGCTCGACCGGCGTCTTGTGCAGAAGCACCGCGCCGAAGCCGCGCAGACCCTCGGCCTGCTGCTGCATCTGCATCAGCTGCTCGGGGGTGAAGAGCCGCGCCGCCATCGGGTCGTGCATGACCATCAGGATGTCACGCAGCTGCACCGTCTCGATATAGGCGTTATAGCCGACGAAGACGGCGGCGAGGCCGACGAGCGAGTGCATCGCCGCGACGAGCTGCGGCATCTCGGTCATCTGCACCTTCTTGGCGACGACCCAGCCGATCAGGCCACCGCCCGCGATCAGCAGGACGGAGAGCAGCCAGAGCCCCCGGCCGGGACCGATCAGCGTCGCGACCACCGCAAGCGCCATGCCCGCGATACCGTACCAGACGGCGCGTTTCGCGCTCTCCTGCCCCGAAAGGCCGCCGAGCGAGAGGATGAACAGAACCGCCGCAACGACATAGGCGGCCGTGGTGAAACCGAATTCCATGACGCCTACTCCTTACGACTTCTGGAACATGGCGAGCATGCGCCGGGTGACCATGAAGCCACCGAAGATGTTGATCCCGGCCATGAAGACCGAAAGCGCGGCGAGCAGGATCACCAGCCACGAGCCCGAGCCGATCTGCATCAGCGCGCCGAGGATGATGATCGAGGAGATCGCGTTCGTCACCGCCATCAGCGGCGTGTGCAGCGAATGCGAGACGTTCCAGATCACCTGGAAGCCGACGAAGCAGCTCAGCGCGAAGACGATGAAATGCTGCATGAAGCTCGCCGGCGCGACGAGGCCGATGCCGAGGAGCACGATCGCCCCCACGGCGAGCAGCGTCACCTGGTTCTTCGTCTGCTTCTTGAAGGCGGCGATCTCCTGCGCCTTGCGTTCTTCCGGCGTCAGCTCCTTCGGCTTTTCGGTCGGCTTCTTCGCCGCGATCGCGGCCACCTTGGGCGGCGGCGGCGGGAAGGTGATCGCGCCCTGATAGACCACGGTCGCGCCGCGGATCACGTCGTCTTCCATGTTGTGGTTGACGACACCGTCCTTGCCCGGCGTGAGGTCGGCCATCATGTGGCGGATGTTGGTCGAGTAAAGCTGCGAGCTCTGCTGCGCCATGCGCGAGGGGAAGTCGGTGTAGCCGATGATCGTGACACCGTTGTCGGTGACGACCTTCTCGTCCATCTTCGTCAGTTCGCAGTTGCCGCCGCGCTCGGCGGCGAGGTCGACGATGACCGAGCCGCGCTTCATCGCCTCGACCATGTCCTTCGTCCAGAGCACCGGCGCCGGACGGCCCGGAATGAGCGCGGTCGAGATCACGATATCCATGTCAGGCGCGAGTTCGCGGAACTTCTTCAGCTGCGCTTCGCGGAATTCCGGGCTCGAGGGCGCGGCATAGCCACCCGTCGCCGCGCCATCGGTCTGCGCTTCCGAGAAGTCGAGATAGACGAATTCCGCCCCCATCGATTCGATCTGCTCGGCCACTTCGGGCCGCACGTCGAAGGCATAGGTGATCGCGCCAAGCGCGGTCGAGGTGCCGATCGCGGCCAGACCCGCGACGCCCGCACCGATGACGAGCACCTTCGCCGGCGGCACCTTGCCCGCCGCCGTCACCTGCCCGGTGAAGAAGCGGCCGAAGTTGTTGCCGGCCTCGATCACCGCGCGGTAACCGGCGATATTGGCCATCGACGACAGCGCGTCCATCTTCTGCGCGCGCGAGATCCGCGGCACCATGTCCATCGCGATGACATTGGCGCCGGTCTCTTTCGCCGCTTCCATCAGCTCGGTGTTCTGAGCCGGATAGAAGAAGGAAATCAGGGTTTTGCCCGGTTTGAGGAGGTTCACTTCCTCATCGGTCGGGGGTCGCACCTTGACGACGAAGTCGACCGCCTCGACGAGCGCGGCCTCTCCGGCGATGACGGTCACACCGGCCGCCTCATAGGCGGCATCGGTGAAGCCCGCCGCCGCGCCGGCCCCGGCCTCGACGAAACATTGATGTCCCAGCTTCTGTAGCTGCAGCGCGGAATCGGGCGTCATGGCAACGCGCGATTCGCCCTCGAAAATCTCTTTCGGAGCGCCGATTTTCACTGTTCTCTCTCCCATTACGCCCCCGGACCAATTTCAGCCGGGGGACACGAAACGTGGCAAAGGTTCCTTAGCATCGCGTAATAAAGTTTCACAAGCGCCGTCGCAGGGGAAATCCTTGGAAAATCGTCGCAGGCGCGACGGGAAATGCCGCAGCTGCAGCATGACCGTCAGAGCCAGCGCCGGGTGCGCGCGCGATAGGCCGCGTAGGCCGGGCCGAAATGCGCGCCGATCATCGCCTCTTCGGCGCGGATGTAGCGGCGGGTGATGAAGACCATGAAGGCCGGCACCAGCCAGAGGCCGAGCGCGGCCTGCCAGATCAGCAAGAGCCCGGCGAGCACGAAGGCGTCGCCAAGGTAGATCGGATTGCGGCTGAGCGCGAAGGCGCCGGAGGTGACGAGCGCCTGGGGATCGCGGCGCGGGATGAAGGTCGTGTGGCGCAAAACCATCTGCAGCGCCGCCGCGCCCATCAGCGCGAGCCCGATCGCGACGAGGCCAAGCCCCAGTTCCCGGCCGAAAGGCAGCGCCACGGGCAGCACCCGCCCCACGCCCCAGCCGGCGAGCGCGAAGATCGCCAGCCAGAGCGGCGGGATCTCGATCTCGCGCAGCATCTCCTTCCATCCCATCGCCGCCTCCTTCTGCGCCGTGGCCCCGGCCGCGCGCCTGTTTCCTTTGCGCCGCCAGACTGGCGGCGCCCCGGGGCGGGCGCCATCCCCACCAGGGGCGTGAGCCCGCCCCCCCCCCGGCCAC
>NZ_JBFXGV010000053.1:0-24883 GCF_050177655.1 Paenirhodobacter sp. | reverse complement strand
GATGGACTGGGTCGCCTCGGTCGAGGCCGAATTCGCCAGCCTGCCGAACCTGCGCGTGATGCGCCGCACCACCGTTTTCGGCGCCTTCGACCACGGCATCTTCGGCGCGGTCGAGCGCGTCTCCGACCACCTCGCCGAGCCGGGCAATTCTGTGCGCCAGACGCTCTGGCGGATCACCGCGAAGCGCACCGTGCTTGCCGCCGGCGCGACCGAGCGGCACATCCCCTTCGCCAACAACGACCGGCCGGGGATCATGCTCGCCGGCGCGATGCGCGCCTATGCGAACCGCTGGGCGGTGAGCCCCGCGCAGACCGTCGCGATCTTCACCAGCGGTGACGACGGCCACCGCACCGCGCTCGATCTGAGCGCGAAAGGCGTCACCATCGCCGGCGTGATCGACACCCGCGCCGATGCGAAAGCCCTTGGCAAATATCCGCTTTTCGCGGGCGCGGTGGTCAGCGACGCGAAGGGGCGCTTGGGCTTAGAACGCATCGCCGTCACCCGCGAGGGGCAGACGAGCTGGCTCGAGGTCGGCGCGCTCGGCGTCGCCGGTGGCTGGAACCCGAACGTGCATCTCGCCTCGCATCACCGCGGCCGGCCGCTCTGGGATGACGCGGCGCAGGCCTTCCTGCCCGAACCGGGCGCCGTGCCGGGCCTCACCGCCGCGGGCGCCGCCGCTGGGCAGGGGACGACCGCCGCTGCGCTCGCCTCGGGTGCCGCAGTGGCGCAGGCTGCGCTCGCCGAGCTGGGCATCAGTGCAGGCCTGCCCGATCTGCCGCGCGCCGAGGATGCGCCGCAGCGCCAGGCCGCCTTCTGGCATGTGCCGGGCAAGGGCCGCGCCTGGGTCGATTTCCAGAACGATGTCACCGTGAAGGACATCAAGCTCGCGCATCTGGAGAACATGCGTCCCGTCGAGCATCTGAAACGCTGGACGACGCTGGGCATGGCGACCGATCAGGGCAAGACCGCCAACGTCACCGCGCTTGCCGTGATGGCGGAACTGACCGGCAAGACGATCCCGCAGACGGGCACCACGATCTTCCGCCCGCCCTATACCGGCGTGGCACTTTCGACGCTGGGCAATGGCGACACCGGCACCCATTTCCGCCCGCGCCGCCTGACGCCGACGCATGAATGGGCGAGCGCGCAGGGCGCCGTCTTCGTCGAGGTCGGCCAGTGGATGCGCGCGCAATATTTCCCCCGCAAGGGCGAGACCACCTGGCGCGAGACCGTCGATCGCGAGGTACTCGCCACCCGCGCGGGCGTCGGGCTTTGCGATGTCACCACGCTCGGCAAGGTCGATGTGCAGGGCGCGGATGCGGGCGAATTCCTCAACCGGGTCTATGCCAACGCCATGGCCTCGCTGAAGGTCGGCATGGTGCGCTATGGCCTGATGCTGCGCGAGGATGGCCACGCCTATGACGACGGCACCTGCGCGCGGCTCGGCGAGGATCACTACGTCGTCACCACGACGACGGCGCAGGCCGGCCCCGTCTATCGCCACATGGAATTCTGCCGCCAGTGCCTCTGGCCCGAGCTCGACGTGCAGCTGATCTCGACGACCGACGCCTGGGCGCAGATCTCGGTCGCGGGGCCGAACGCGCGCAAGCTGCTCGAACGGGTGGTGGACGGGTTCGACCTTTCGAACGCGGCCTTCCCCTTCATGGCCTGTTCCGAGCTCACCGTCTGCGGGGGCTTGCGGGCGCGGCTCTTCCGGATCTCCTTCTCGGGGGAACTGGCCTATGAAATCGCGGTGCCGGCGCGCTATGGCAATGCGCTGATGGCGCGGATGATCGAGCTTGGCGCCGATCTTGGCGCCACCCCCTACGGGACCGAGGCGCTCGGCGTTCTGCGCATCGAAAAGGGCCATGCCGCGGGCAATGAGCTGAACGGCCAGACCACCGCGCAGATGCTTGGCATGGGCAAGATGGTGTCCACGAAGAAGGACGCGATCGGCGCGGTGATGAGCCGGCGCGAAGGGCTGCTCGCCGAAACCCGCGTCCTCGTCGGGCTGCAGCCGGTCGATCCGGCCCAGCCGGTCACCGCCGGTTCGCACCTTTTCGCGCAAGGGGCCGTGCAGAAGACCGAGACCGATCAGGGCTGGATCACCTCCGCCTGCTATTCGCCGCATGTCGGCTCGATGATCGGGCTTGGCTTCCTCACCGATGGCGCCGCCCGGATGGGCGAGGTCATCACCGCGGCCAACCCCTTGCAAAATCAGCAGATCGCGCTGCGCGTGGTCCCGACCCATTTCGTCGATCCCGAAGGAGGACGTCTCCGTGACTGACCTGTCCCCGATCCCCGCGCTCGGCGGTTCGACCGCGCGCATCACGAAGATCGGCGCGCTCACGCTCGCCGAGAACGCGGGCCTCGGCCTTGCTTCGCTCGCGCTGCGGCGTGGCGGCGCGCAGCCGGTGCCGATGGGCCTCGCGCTGCCGGGCCCCGGGCTCTGGCACGCCGGCAACGGCATCGCCGCCTTCTGGACCGGCCCCGGGCAATGGATGCTCGAGGGCGCGGACCGCGCCGAGGAGGATTTCGCCCGGGCCGTGAAACTCGCCGCGCCCGAGTGCTCGGTGACCGAGCAGACCGACGGTTTCGTCGCGCTCGAGGTGGTTTCCTCCGCCGGCGCCGCGCCGATCGAGCGGCTCTGCGAAAAGCTGGTGAACGTCGATCTCGGCCGCTTCGGCCCGGGCTCGGCGACCCGCACCGGGCTGCATCACATGACGGTTTTCGTGATCCGCCGGGCCGAGGATCGGCTGGCGCTGATCGGCATGCGCACGCTGGCCGGCGCGCTCTGGCACGCGGTGGAAAGCGCCGCGCAACATCTTGAAGGAACGGGGAAATGACCGCGACGATCATCGACGGGAAGGCGTTTGCGGCCAAGGTTCGGGCGCAGGTCGCCGAACATGTGGCGGCGCTGAAAGGGCAGGGGATCACCCCGGGTCTTGCGGTGGTGCTGGTCGGCGAAGACCCGGCCTCCGAGGTCTATGTCCGCAACAAGGGCAAGCAGACCGTCGAGGTCGGCATGAATTCCTTCGAGCACAAGCTGCCGGCGGAGACGTCCGAGGCGGAGCTGCTCGCGCTGATCGCGACGCTCAACGCCGATCCGGCGGTGCATGGCATCCTCGTGCAGCTGCCGCTGCCGGCGCATCTGAACAGCGATCTGGTCATCAACGCGATCGACCCCGCGAAGGACGTCGACGGGTTTCACATCTCGAACGTCGGCCTCCTCGGCACCGGGCAGAAGGCGATGGTGCCCTGCACGCCGCTTGGCTGCCTGATGATGCTGCGCGATCATCTGGGCTCGCTCAGTGGCCTCAATGCGGTGGTCGTCGGTCGCTCGAACATCGTCGGCAAGCCGATGGCGCAGCTGCTGCTCGGCGACAGCTGCACGGTGACGATCGCGCATTCGCGCACGAAAGACCTCGGCGCGGTGTGCCGCGGTGCGGATATTCTGGTCGCTGCCGTGGGCCGGCCCGAGATGATCCCGGGCGACTGGGTGAAGCCGGGCGCGACGGTGATCGACGTCGGCATCAACCGCATCGAGCGCGACGGCAAGAAGAAGCTGGTGGGCGACGTCGATTTCGCCTCGGCCGTGGAGGTCGCCGGAGCGATCACCCCGGTGCCGGGCGGCGTCGGCCCGATGACGATCGCCTGCCTTTTGGCGAACACGCTCACGGCGTGCTGCCGCGCCAATGGATTGCCCGAGCCCGAAGGGCTCACCGCCTGAGATCAAAGACCTTCACCCGCGCTTGGGAGAGCGCATCCCGGCCTTGGCCGAACCAACAGTCATACCGACGGGAGACCGAAATGACCCAGTACTGCCTCACTGTCACCTGCCCGACGAAGCGCGGCATCGTCGCCGCGATCTCGACCTACCTCGCCGAGCAGGGCTGCAACATCACCGACAGCTCGCAATTCGACGACAGCCTGACCGGCCGCTTCTTCATGCGGGTGAGCTTTGCCTCGCAGGAGGGCAAGGACATCGCCGCGCTGGAGAAGGAATTCGCGGCGACGGCCAAGGCCTTCGACATGGTCGCGAAATTCCATGACGAAGCCGAGAAGATGAAGGTCATCATCATGGTGAGCCGCTTCGGCCATTGCCTGAACGACCTGCTCTATCGTTGGCGGATCGGCGCGCTGCCGATCGACATCGTCGCGGTGATCTCGAATCACATGGATTATCAAAAGGTTGTGGTGAACCACGACATCCCCTTCCACTGCATCAAGGTGACGAAGGAGAACAAGCCGCAGGCCGAGGGCGCGATCATGCAGGTCGTGCGCGACACCAAGGCCGAGCTGATCGTTCTGGCGCGTTACATGCAGATCCTGTCGGATGAGATGTGCCGCGAGATGTCGGGGCGGATCATCAATATCCACCATTCGTTCCTGCCGAGCTTCAAGGGCGCGAACCCCTACAAGCAGGCCTATGAGCGCGGCGTGAAGCTGATCGGCGCGACCTCGCATTATGTGACGGCGGATCTCGACGAGGGCCCGATCATCGAGCAGGACACGATCCGCGTCACCCATGCGCAATCGGCGGATGACTATGTCTCGCTTGGCCGCGACGTGGAAAGCCAGGTGCTGGCGCGGGCGATCCACGCCCATATCCACCGCCGCGCCTTCCTGAACGGCAACAAGACGGTGGTCTTCCCGGCCTCGCCCGGCTCCTATGCCTCGGAACGGATGGGGTGAGCGCCGGTCTGCGGTAAACCGCAGACGCGCCGCTCCAGTGGAGCGGTGCGAGGCGCGAACGCCCGGAGCGCAAGCGAAGGGCCGGGTGCCTTGCGGCGAACGCCCGGGCCCTTCTCGTCCCGCGAGGGGGGCGCTGCCCCCCGCTTCGCTCCCCCCGGAGTATTTCGACCAAGAAAAAGCTGCTTTCTTCTTGGCAGAAACATTCCGGGGGAGACTGCGGCGCAGCCGCATAAGCGGGCAGCGCCCCTTGCTGCGCTTTGTATCTTGGTTATCCCTGCGGGGCTCGTTATCCTTGACCGACCGTTCAAGTTCGCACCAAGGAATTTCCCGTGCCCCCTCCTTCCGGCCGTGTCCTCCTCGCGCCTCAGGGCGAGCCCGTCGTCGGTGCGACGGTGCAATATGTGATCGACACGCTCAGCACGCGCATCGTTTCGGGGGAATATGGTGTCGATGAACGTCTCCCCTCCGAGCGCCAGCTCGCGCAGGATCTGGGCGTCGCGCGCAACACGGTGCGCGATGCGCTCGATCAGCTCGAGGAGCGCGGCATGATCCGGCGGCGTGCGGGGTCGGGCTCCTTCGTGACCTATGATCCGAACGGCGGGCAGGCGGCGGCCTCGCCCGTCGCGGCGGAGACCGGGCCCTTGCAATTGCAGGTCGTGCGCGGGATCTTCGAGCCGGAGATGGTGCGGCTCGCGATCATCAACATGCCGCCGCGCGCGATCGAGGCCTTGGGCCAGACGCTTTCGCAGATGGAGGCGGTGCAGGCCGATGCCGGCGCCTTCGTCCGGCTGGAGGAGGAATTCCACCGCCAGATCGCCGAGGGCACGGGCAATCCGCTGCTCATCGCCTGTTACGGGCTGGTGATCGACGCGCGGCGGCAAAGTTTCCGCGGCGCGATGTATCGCCGGCACCTGACGCCGAACCGGATCGCCACCTATCAGCGCGGCTACAACGCGCTTTTCAACGCGATCGCGGCGCGCGACATCGAGGCGGCGAGCGAATTCATGAAGCTCACTCTGATCGAGGATCAGAAGCTCCTGATGCAGGAAGATTGATCCGGCGCCGGCGCGGCGCGGGGCGCAGGCGCTGGTGCCACATCTGGCCAAGCGCTTCGAGGTGATGGGCAAGGCGGGGGCCATGCGCCTCGAGCCAGCCGAGCACCGAACCGAAGGCGACGATCTTCGCGCGCCCGCCCTCGATCCGCACCACCGGCCAGTCGCCGACGAGCGCATTGTCGATGCCGAAGACCTCGCCCCCCCACCAGCGCGCCGGGCCGAAGGCATGCGGCATCACCTGGGAGCGCTTCATCGCGGCAAGCACGGTGGCCGGTTCGGTCGTCTCCGCGCTTTCGACCGCGGCATGCCAGAGATCGAGGATCGAGGCATATTCCCAGCTCACCGCCGTCCATTCGCCGGGGAAACGCTCGTTATAGGCGGCAAAGAACGCCTCGGGCCGGCGGAAGAAAAACGCGGTGTCGGCGAGCGCCGGATCGTCGAAGTCGGGGAACTGAAAGGTATAACGCGCCATGAACTCGGGCGAGGTTCGCGCGATCATCTGCGGGTAATCGTCGGCGGTGCAGGCGAGGATCTCGCCGGTGAAGCCTTGCGCATGCGCCGCCTCGGTCAGCGCGCGCATCATCGGCGGGGCGGAGGAGCACCAGCAGAGCACGTCGGGGTCGTCGGCGAGCATCGCGCGCACGATCCCCGCGGCGTCGGTTTCCTCGGGCGCATAGCGGATCTCGCGGATCATCTCGCGCCCGGCGACCTCGAAGGCGGCGCGATAGACGGCGAGCGAGGGCAGGCCGAGCCGGTCGGTCTGCGAGCAAAGCGCGACGCGCCGCGCGGCGGGGCGGTGCTGCGCCAGCCACTCGACCCCGGTCACGTTGAAGAGCGGATGCACCTCGGCCGGCGCGATCAGATAGGGGGTGTCGGGCGAGAGGTCCGAGGGCAGCAGCGTCGCCACCAGCACCTTCTGCGCCATCAGCCAGGGCAGGGCGGGGGCGAAGCTGTCGCCGCCGAGCGTCAGGATCAGCCGGCAGCCGAGCCGCTCGACCAGCTCGCGCGCGGCCTCGCGGGTGGCGGTGGGAGAGGCGGCGGAATCGCGCGCCACGATCTCGATCGGGTAGCGCCGCCCGCCCACCATCAGCCCGCCGCGCGCATTGAGTCCCTCCGCCCAGAGCCGGCAGCCGTCGAGGCCGGGGCGGCCCCAGGATTCCTCCGGTCCGGAGAGCGGCGTGAGAAAGCCGATCCGCACCGGCGCGCGCGTTCGCACCCCGAGTCGGGGCAGGGAACCAGTTACCGCGAGACGCTGTGCGAATGACGTTCTGCTCATATTTTGATCTATAGCCCTTTTTCAACAGGCTGGAATGCCGAAAAATGCGGTGAAGGAATATTCCGCACAGGAAAAATTGTTGACCCGCAGGAGTGTGAGTCGCCCTTATTGGTTCATGCCGAAGGAACCAGTTGCACAATCTGGTCCAAACCGGATCGAACAGGGAGACTACCATGACCAAACGTGTTGCCATCATCGGTGCCGGCCCCTCGGGCCTTGCCCAGCTCCGCGCCTTCCAGTCCGCCGCGCAGAAAGGCGCCGAGATCCCCGAGATCGTCTGCTTCGAGAAGCAGGAGACCTGGGGCGGGCTTTGGAACTACAGCTGGCGCACCGGCACCGACAAGAACGGCGAGCCGATCCACGGCTCGATGTATCGCTACCTCTGGACCAACGGTCCGAAGGAGGGGCTCGAATTCGCCGATTATTCCTTCGAGGAACATTTCGGCAAGCAGATCGCCTCCTACCCGCCGCGCGCGGTGATGGTCGACTATATCGAGGGCCGCGTGAACAAGGCCGGCGTGCGCGGCTGGATCCGCTTCAACACCGTGGTGCGCTGGATCGAGTTCGACGAGGAGGCCGGGGATTTCACCGTCACCGTGCACGACATGGAGAAAGACCATGTCTACAAGGAGCGCTTCGATCACGTGATCGTCGCCTCGGGGCATTTCTCCTCGCCGAACGTGCCGGAATACCCCGGGTTCGACCAGTTCTACGGCCGCATCGTCCACGCCCATGATTTCCGCGACGCGCGCGAGTTCGAGGGGCAGGATGTGCTGATCGTCGGCTCCTCCTATTCGGCCGAGGACATCGGTTCGCAATGCTGGAAATACGGCGCGAAGACGGTCACCTCCTGCTATCGCTCGGCGCCGATGGGCTTCAAATGGCCCGACAACTGGGAGGAAAAGCAGGGCCTCGTCCGCGTCGAGGGCAAGACCGCCTATTTCAAGGACGGCACGTCGAAGCATATCGACTCGATCATCCTGTGCACCGGCTACAAGCATTACTTCCCGTTCCTGCCCGACAGCCTGCGGCTGAAGACGGCGAACCGGCTCGCGACCGCCGACCTCTACAAGGGCGTCGTCTACGTCAACAATCCGAAGATGTTCTACCTCGGCATGCAGGACCAGTGGTTCACCTTCAACATGTTCGACGCCCAGGCCTGGTATGTCCGCGACATCATCCTGGGCCGGATCGAGGTGCCCGCCGACAAGCAGGCGCTGATCAGTGATGTGGCCGAGCGCGAGGAACGCGAGGAGGCCTCGGACGACGTCAAATACGCGATCAAATACCAGGGCGAATACGTCAAGGAACTGATCGCCGAGACGGATTACCCGTCCTTCGACGTCGACGGCGCCTGCGCGGCCTTCTTCGAATGGAAGCACCACAAGGCGGAAAACATCATGACCTTCCGCAACCACGCCTACAAGTCGGTCATCACCGGCACGATGGCGCCGACGCATCACACGCCGTGGAAAGATGCGCTCGACGACTCGATGGAAGCCTATCTGGCGAACTGAGCGTCCCTCCCCTGTCGGGGGGCCTCGGCCCCCCGCTTTTTCGCTTTCAAGGAACGATCGGATGCTTCTGCCTCCCGACACTCTCTTTCGCGCGGGTCCGCCGCAGGCGACGCGGCTGCGCCGGCCGGCGGCCTATGGGCTCGGCCCCGCCGAGGAGCGCCACCAGGTCCGCGGCGGCGGCGCGCTGGTCGTCACGCTCTCAGTCGGCGACCGGATCGAGGTGGTGAATGACGAGGGCGGCCAGCGCTGCGAACTCGTCGCCGCCCATCCCGACGGGCGGGTGGATTGCGGGCTGCTCGGCTGGCGCGGCGACGTGCCGGCGGAGGGGCTGCGCGCGCTGCTCGCCTCGGGCGAGGCCTCGCTTTCAAAACTGCGCCGCGCGCTTGAGCTGCGCCAGATCGACGTCGCGCAGGCGCAGGCGATCGGCCTTTTCGGCGCGGCCTCCCGCGCCGGAGAGGCGGTGAGCTTTGCCGCGCAGGGGCCGGGCTTCGCCATCGTCTGCGCCCCGGGCGGCGCGATGGATTTCGAGGCGCAGGACACCGCGACCCCGCTCACCGTAAAGATCACTCGCGCCACGGCGCGCCCCGCGGGACGCTTCGCGCTGCCCGATCCGCTTGCCGATCCGCTGCTCGACCTGCGGGTGAAATCGGCCACCGCCGAGGCCTATGTCGTGAAGGCGGGCGAGTTCATCCAGATCATCGACGTCGACGGCCGGCAATGCACCGATTTCCAGTGCTTCGACGCGCGCAAGCTTGACCGCGGGCTGCAAAAGCCGCTCGACGTCACCACCACCCGCACGCTGATGGGCCATGCCTATCCGAACCCGGGGCTGCATGCGAAATATTACGACGACGATTTCACCCCGCTCGTCGAGGTGATCCAGGATACCTGCGGGCGCCACGACGCCTTTGCCATGGCCTGTTCGTCAAAATATTACGACGAGATCGGCTATCCGGGCCATGCGAACTGCTCCGACAATTTCAACACCGCGCTCGCCGGCCATGGCGTGACCCCGCGCGCGGGCTGGATGGCGGCGAATTTCTTCTTCAACACCGGGATCGACGCGCATGGCGTGCTGGTCGCGGACGAGCCCTGGTCGCGGCCGGGCGACTATGTGCTGATGCGCGCGCTGACCGATCTCGTCTGCGTGTCGTCGGCCTGCCCGGACGACACGTCCTCGGCCAATGGCTGGGATCTCACCGACATCCATGTGCGCAGCTATGGCGCGGGCGAGCGGTTCTCGCGCGCCTCGGCCTGGCGCCCAACCCCCGACGCGGAGCCGATCATGACGCGCGAGAGCGCCTTCCACGAGAATTTCGCCGCGCTGACCCGCGATTTCGTCGAATACCGCGGCTTCTGGCTGCCGAATTCCTTCCCCGAATGCGATCCGGTGGAAAGCTACTGGGCCGCGCGCGAGGGCGTAGTCGCGATGGATCTGTCCGCGCTGCGCAAGTTCGAGGTGACCGGCCCCGACGCCGAGGCGCTGATGAACTGGGTGCTGACCCGCGACGTGACGAAGCTCGGCCATGGCCAGGTCGTCTATTCGGCGATGTGCTACCCGCATGGCGGCATGATCGACGACGGCACGCTGTTCCGGCTCGGCGCGCAGAACTTCCGCTGGATCGGCGGCTCGGACGAGGGCGGCGTCTGGATGCGCGAGGAGGCCGAGCGCCTCGGCCTCAACGTGATGATCCGCTCCTCGACCGATCAGATGCACAATCTCGCCGTGCAGGGGCCGCGCTCGCGCGAGCTGATGTGCGAGATCATCTGGACCGCGCCGCATCAGCCCGCGCTGGCCGATCTCGGCTGGTTCCGCTTCACCGTGGGCCGGATCGGCGGGCCCGAGGGGGTGCCGGTGGTGGTGTCGCGCACCGGCTACACCGGCGAGCTTGGCTATGAGATCTTCTGCCATCCGAAACACGGGAAAACCGTGTTCGAGGCGGTCTTCGGCACCGGTGCCAGATACGGCATCAAGCCGATGGGGCTCGCCGGCCTCGACCTGTGCCGGATCGAGGCGGGGCTGGTCTTCGCGGGCTACGATTTCTCGGACCAGACTGATCCCTATGAGGCGGGCATCGGCTTCACCGTGCCGCTGAAATCGAAAACCGCCGATTTCGTCGGGCGCGACGCGCTTCTGCGCCGCAAGGAAACCCCCGCGCGCAAATTTGTCGGCCTCAAGATCGAGGGGCAGGAGCCGGTCTATCATGGCGATTGCCTCCGGATCGGGCGCGCCCAGGTGGGCGAGGTCTGCTCGGCGATGCACAGCCCCCGCACCAACCAGTGGATCGCGCTTGCCCGCATCGACGTCGCCCATGCCGAACCCGGCACCGCGGTCGAGATCGGCAAGCTCGACGGGCATCTGAAGCGGATCGCGGCGCGCGTCGCGCCCTTCCCGCATTACGACCCGAAAAAGGAACGTCCGCGCTCGTAAGGGCGCGGGGCCGGGACGGGAGACCCGGCCGAAGGCCCCCGGGAAACCGGGGTGGGAGGCAAAAAAACGGGGAAAAACAGCCCCTTCCACAAAAAACAGGGAGTTTTGGACGTGGAACAGGACTTGGCAACTCTGGCGGCGACAGTCGCCGAACTGAAGGCGAAGGCGGCCGCCACCGGCACCACCTTCTCCGAAACCTTCTACTTTCTCACGATCCCGCTCATGGTGCTGATCCATGTCGGGTTCCTCGCCTATGAGATGGGCGCCTCGCGCTCGAAGAACGCGCTGGCCTCGGGCATCAAGAACATCCTCGCCTTCGCGATGATCGTGCCCTTCTTCTACTTCGCCGGCTGGTGGATCTACTGGGCCTTCCCGACGGGCTTCGACCTTTCCGCGGGGCCGGCCGGCATCTCCGGTTTCGACTATGCGAATGCAGTCGCTGCGCCCTGGTCGGCGCTGATGGGGCCGAACCTCGACGACCGGTCGAACGGCGTGTTCTGGGGCGCCTTCGTGATGTTCGCGGCGACCACCGCCTCGATCCTCTCGGGCGCGCTGATCGAGCGCATCCGTCTGACCGGCTTCGTCGTTCTCGCGACGGTGCTCGGCGGTTTCATCTGGATCCTCGCTGCCGCCTGGGGCTGGCATGCGGATGGCTGGCTGGTCACCAAGTTCGGCTATCATGACTTCGGCGCCGCCGGTGTCGTGCACCTGATCGCCGGCGCCTTCACGCTGGGCGTGGTCATCAACCTCGGGCCGCGCATCGGCAAGTTCAACGCCGACGGCACCGCGAATGCGATCCCCGGCCACTCGATGCCGATGACGCTGGTCGGCCTGATGCTGATCATCGCCGGTTTCTGGGGCTTCCTGATGGGCTGCGTGATCGTCCCGGGCGAGGCCTGGTCCTGGTCGACTTCCTCGTTCAACACGATCTACGGCACGCCGATGACCCTTTCGGGCATGACCTTCAACACGCTGATGGGCATGGCCGGCGGCATCATCGGGGCCTGGATGATCACCCGCGATCCGTTCTGGATGATGTCCGGCGCGCTTGGCGGCATCATCTCCTGCGCGGCGGGGCTTGATCTGTGGTATCCGCCGATGGCCTTCGCGATCGGCTTCTTCGGCGCGGCGACGATGCCCTTCGTCTCCTCCTTCGTCGAGAAGATGAAGATCGACGACGCGGTCGGCGCGGTGGCGGTGCACATGTATCTCGGCTTCTGGGGCGTGATCGTCGTCGGCATCGCGGCGCAGGGCTACCCGGCGCTGTCGGGGGCGAGCACCGTCGACACCTCCTTCGTCGGGCAGCTCGTCGGCGCGCTGGTGATGATCGCGCTCGGCTTCATCCCGGGCTACGGGCTCTCGCTCTTCCTCAAGGCGATCGGCCAGCTGCGGGTGCCGGCCGAAGCCGAGATCCTCGGCCTCGACAAGACCAAGGTTCCCGCCGAGGCCTATCCCGAAGCGCTCCATCCCACCGTCACCCCGGCCGAATAAGCCACTGATCTGAAAAGGAAACCATCATGGAAGCACCTTTCACCACCCATAGCTGGGACGGCATCACCGGGGCGATCTACGCGGGCTACGGCAATTCGGAATTCTTCTGGATCGCGCTTTGCTACCTCTGCGTGCTTGTCGCCGTGATCCTCGGCTGGCGCCATGAGAAGCACGCCTATGAGGCGGCGAAAAAGGCCGGGCACTGAGCCTGACCGCCGCGGGCGATTGCGCCCGCGGCTCCCCCAACGACTGACAGGACAAGGAAACGAACATGACCGCATCTTGGAGATTTTCGACGCTGGCCGACCGGCACCGCGCGCTCGGCTCCGCGCTGGAAGACTGGAGCGGGATGGGCACCGCCTGGTCCTACGACGGCGATCCGCTCGCCGAATACATGGCGATCCGGACGAAGGCCGGGTTGATGGATGTCTCGGGCCTGAAGAAGGTCCATATCACCGGGCCGGCGGCGTCGCACGTCATCGACCGCGCCACCACGCGCAACGTCGAAAAGCTGATGCCGGGGCGCGCCGTTTACGCCTGCATGCTCAACGACGCGGGCAAGTTCGTCGACGACTGCGTGATCTACCGCACCGGGCCGAACGCCTTCATGGTCGTGCATGGCTCGGGCCAGGGCTTCGAGCAGCTGACGATGGCCGCGAGTGGCCGCGACGTCTCGATCCGCTTCGACGACAATCTGCATGACCTCTCGCTGCAGGGGCCTTTGGCGGTCGATTTCCTCGAGAAATACGTGCCGGGCATCCGTAATCTGAATTATTTCAGCCACATGGGCACCTCGCTTTTCGGCGTGCCGGCGATGATCTCGCGCACCGGCTACACCGGCGAGCGCGGCTATGAGCTGTTCGTGCGCGGCCAGGACGCGCCGATGGTCTGGGACCGCATCCTCGAAGAGGGCGCGGCGATGGGCATCATCCCCTGCCGCTTCACCACGCTCGACCTGCTGCGGACCGAGAGCTATCTGCTCTTCTTCCCCTACGACAATTCGGAAATGTATCCGTTCGAGGATGAGCCCTGCGGCGACACGCTCTGGGAGCTGGGCCTCGATTTCACCGTCTCGCCCGGCAAGACCGGTTTCCGCGGCGCCGAGGAGCATTACCGCCTCAAGGGCAAGGAGCGCTTCAAGATCTGGGGCCTCAAGCTCGAGGGCAAGGTGCCGCCGGAGAACGGCGCGCCGGTGCTGAAGGACGGCGTCAAGATCGGCGTCGTGACCCAGGCGATGTATTCGCCGCTCAACGACTGGACCGTCGCCATCGCCCGCCTGCCGGTCGATTGCGCGGTCGAGGGCATGCCCCTCACCGTCGAGAGCACCGAGGCCGGCACGATCGGCGCGGTGACCTCGCCGATGCCCTTCTTCGACATCGACAAGAAGCGCCGCACCGCCAAGGGCTGACGCGAAACGGGCAGGGGCGGCATCAGATCGCCCCGCCCAGACCCAACAGGAAGCATGCCATGCCGCGCACCGAATTCTCCCCTTCGATCACGTCGCGTCCGGTCTATTCCGGGCTTACCCCGCAGGGCGCCACCCCCGCGATCATCCTTGCCGAAGGGCCGGGCGCCGAGGCGATCCTTGACCTCGCCGCCCAGGATGCCTCGGTGCTGGATCTCGCGCATCTGATCTACATTCCCGCGGGCCATGACGCCGGCCCCCGCCTCGCCGCGCTTGGCGCGAAGATGTATCGCGAGGCGCCGAGCTATGCCTCCGCGATCGAGCGTTATCGCAAGGCGCTGGCCGATGCCCGGATGGGCACGCAGCTTTACCTCGCCGGTTCCGAGGGGATGATCGGTCAGGCCGTGGCCGAGGCGCTTGCCACCGGCCTGCCGCCCGAGGCGATCCAGACCGAGCACCGCGGCACGATCGCGCGCCGGATGCAATGCGTCCACTGCAAGGGCGTGACCGAGAATGTCACGACCGACCCCTTCGTCTGCGCGCATTGCGGCCTCACCCTCTTCGTGCGCGACCATTTCTCGCGCCGCCTCGGCGCCTTCCAGGGCGTCTGCGTCGATGCCGAAACCCCCGGCATCGTGCCCGAAGTGCAGGAGATCAAACCATGACCAGCCGCATGCTGCGCGTGAGCGCGATCGAGAAACTCTCGCCCCTCGTCACCCGGTTCCGGTTCGAAGACCCGGAGGGCGCGGTGCTGCCGCTTTTCTCTGGCGGCGCGCATGTCGTCGTGGAAATGCCGGATGCCGGCGTTCTGCGCCGCAACGCCTATTCGCTGATCTCCGATCCGCTCGACGGTTCGGGCTATGAGATCGCGGTGCGGCGCGAGGACGGCGGTCGCGGCGGCTCGAAATTCATGCACACGCAGGTCGCCGAGGGCGATCTGATGCGCATTTCCGCCCCGGTGAACCTGTTTTCCCTCGATCTGCGCGCGAAGAAGCATGTGCTGATCGGCGGCGGCATCGGCATCACGCCGTTCCTCGCGCAGCTCAAACAGCTCGCGCGCCTGCAGATGCCCTTCGAGCTGCATTACGCCGCGCGGAGCCGCGCCGAGGCCGCCGCGCTTGCCCTGCTGCCCGCCTCGCCGCAGGTGCATGTGCATATCTCGGAAGAGGGCAACCGGATGGATCTGGGCGCCGTGCTCGGCAATCAGCCGCTTGGCACCCATGTCTATACCTGCGGCCCCGAGGGGCTGATCGAGGCCGTGGCCGAGACCGGCGCACGGCTCGGCTGGCCGAAATCGGCGCTGCATTCGGAGGTCTTCATGGCGCCGCCGCCCGGCGCGCCCTTCGAGGTCACGCTCGCGAAATCGGGCCGCAAGATCACCGTCGAACCGCATCAGAGCCTGCTCGAGGCGCTGGAGGCGGCCGAGGTCGAGGTCGAATGGATGTGCCGCGGCGGCGCCTGCGGCCGTTGCGAGACCGGGGTGAAATCCTGCCACGGCACGATCGAGCACCACGACCACTGGCTGAGCGACGAAGAACACGCAAGCCAGGAAAAAATCATGCCCTGCGTTTCGCGTTTCAAGGGCGAAACCCTCGTTCTCGACCTCTAGGAGGCACGGATGACCATCCAGTTCCACGACGAAACCTTCCGCGACGACTACACTTTCCACAACTCGCCCGAGGGGATCCGGCGCTTCCCGTTCCCCTTCGACCAGGACAGCTACATGTATTCGGTCAACCTGGAGCCGCATGCGGGCGGCAAGGCCGGATCGCCCTTCGAGAAACGTTTCGACGTCGATGAGCATTACGTCGCCGAGATGCGCGACCGGGCGATCACCCTCGCCGAAGACCCGCTGCGCTGCCAGTCGCTGCCGCATATGGAGCTTGCCGGCTGGGATTTCCTCGAACTGGTGATGACCTCCAAGGCCGAGGATTACCCGGAGCTTTTCACGCTCAACCGCGACGGTGACCGCTGGCACTGGATCAACCGCCCGCTGGGCATCGAGCAGCGCTTCACCTTCCTCGACGCGACCACGCTGCCCTGCGGGCCGATGGAATACATCACCCGCCAGACGCAGGGCGATCACGCGCTCCTCGATCAGCGCGACGGCAACCTCTGGATGGATGCCGGCATGGTGACGTCGCAGGCCGACTGGTCGCTCGATTTCGACATCGGCATGAACTTTTTCGAATGGCACGCGCCGGTGCCGAAGGCGCATGAGATGGGCGTGTTCCAGCGTGCGCTGAAGTTCCTTCTGAACCTGCAGCAGGGTGCGCCCTCGCGGCGGCTGAACTGGACGATGACGGTGAACCCGCGGCTTGATACCTCGCCCGAGAACTACCACAAATGGGGCCCGGAAAAGCGCACGATCACCCCGGCGACGGTCGGCTCGAAGCAATATCTGCGCGTCGAGCTGCAGACGCTGTGGCGGCTGCCGCGCTCGAACGCGATCGCCTTCCCGATCCGCTGCTACCTCTGCTCGCTCGAGGATATCGCGACGGTGCCGAAATGGGGCCGGCGGCTGCATCGCGTGCTGCGCGACCTGCCCGACGAGCTGGCCGAATACAAGGGCTTCGCGGTGAACCGCCCGGTGATCCTCGACTATCTGGCGCAGTTCGACGACGGGGCGGAAACCTCGCCCGGTATCTTCCCGGACTGATCTGCCCGCGCGCCCGGGCGGGGTCTCCCGCCCGGGCCCGATCTCGCCTATTCCGCCGCCTCCCGGGCGCGGGGCTGCGCGGGCGCGACATGCAGACCAAGCCGCGCCAGCAGATCCTGATCCTTCCAGGCCGCCGGGTTGTCGGTGGTCAGCAGCTGATCGCCGACGAAGATCGAATTCGCCCCGGCCAGGAAGCACAGCGCCTGCAGCTCGTCGCTCATCCCCGTGCGCCCGGCCGAGAGGCGCACGACCGAGGCGGGCATCAGGATCCGCGCCAGCGCGACCGTGCGCACCAGCGCGATGGGATCGACCGGCTGCGCGCGGCCCTGCACCGGCACGCCCTCGATCTCGTTCCAGAGGTTCACCGGCACGCTGTCGGGATGGGCGGGCAATGTCGCCAGCGTCACCAGCATGGCGATGCGGTCCTCTTCGGCCTCGCCCATGCCCAGAATGCCGCCGCAGCAGACCTTGATGCCACCCTTGCGGACCTGCGCGACGGTGTCGAGGCGGTCCTCCATCGTCCGGGTGCTGGCGATCTGCGCGTAATAGGCGGGCGAGGTGTCGATGTTGTGGTTGTAGAAGTCGAGCCCCGCCGCCTTCAGCCGTGCGACCTGATCGGGGCTGAGCATGCCGAGCGTCATGCAGGTCTCGAGCCCGAGATCGGCGACGCCCCGCACCATGTCGCAAAGCTTGTCCATGTCGCGGTCCTTGGGGCTGCGCCAGGCGGCGCCCATGCAGAACCGCTGCGCGCCGGCGGCCTTGGCGCGCCGCGCGGCGGCCAGAACCGCGGCGCTGTCCATCAGCTTCGTGGCCGTCACCCCGGTCTCGTGATGGGCCGATTGCGCGCAATAGCCGCAATCCTCGGGGCAGCCGCCGGTCTTGATGCTGAGCAGGCTCGCCGTCTCGATCGCGGTCGGGTCGAAATACGCGCGGTGCAGCGTCTGGGCGCGGTGGATCAGCTCGGGGAAGGGCAGGGCGTGGAGCGCCCGCGCCTCCGCCATGGTCCAGTCGGTGCGGATCATTGCACGCGTCCCGTGAGGCGCGCGAGCCCGCCGGCGAGGCCCGAGGCCAGCGCGAGCTTGACCAGATCGCCGAGGATGAAGGGGGTGAAACCCGCGGCGAGCAGCTTCGGCGCCGGGACGTAAAGCGCGAGCCAGGCGAGGCCCGCGGCATAGACCACGGCAAGCCCCGCGGCCATCGCCAGGAAGCGCCCGATCATCCCGCGGCCCTGCGCCAGCCCGCCGCTCAGCCCGGCCGCGACGAGGTAGCCCGCGAGGTAGCCGCCCGTCGGCCCGACCATATAGGCCAGCCCGATGCCGCGTTCGGGCGTGCCCGAGAACACCGGCAGCCCCAGCGCGCCCGCCCCGAGATAGGCCGCCATCGCCGCCAGTCCGAGCCGCGGGCCAAGGGTCGCGGCGACGAAGAACACCGCCAGCGAATGCAGCGTCATCGGCACCGGCCAGAACGGGATCTGCACCTTGGCGCCGAGGGTGATCAGCAGCGCGCCGCCGAGCGCGAGCCCGAGGCCACGTCCGAGCGCTGCGGCACGGGGCAGGGAGGGGTCGAGAAATGCCATGGGTCTGTCCTCCGAAGATAGGCATCGAATCTATCTATAATTACGGCGGCGCAGTGCGGATGTGGCAATCTGGATTATAGATAATTATCCCGGAATCTCGTAAGTCTCTCGCGGGTCAGCATTTTTGGCCGAGGTCTTGCGCTTGCCGATCCAGCCCACATGGCGCGCGAGCGTGGCGCAGGCGAGCTCGGTCTGGCCCTTGCGCAGGGCGTCCAGAATGGCGCGGTGATCGTGGTCGGTGCGCGCCTCCCAGTCCCGGCGCCAGGCGGCGAAAAGGAAGCGGGCGCTTGCCGCCTGCAGGTCGTCGATCGTCCGCAGCAGTCGCGGCATCCGACAGGGCGCGAGGATCAGCCGGTGGAAATGGCGGTTCGCCGCCTCCCAGTCGCGGACCGTGTCGGCGCTGTCTCCGTGGCGCGTAACCTCTTCCGCTTCCTGAAGAATACTGCGCGTCAGGTTGGCGGCGGCATGGCGCAGCGCGAGGCTTTCGAGGCTGGAGCGCATCTCGGCCACTTCGCGCAGCTCGGTCACGTCGAAGTCGGTGACGCGAAAGCCGCGCCGCGGTTCGCTTTCGGCCAGGCCCTGGGTCTGCAACTCGCGGAAGGCCTCGCGCACGGGGACATGGCTCGCGCCGAACTCGGTGGCGATGTGGTCCTGCCGCAGCCGGGTGCCGGGCGGGATCTCGCCCGAGATGATGCGGTCGGCGAGGGCACGGGCGATGCGCGCGGACTGGGTTTCTTCCGGGGTGTGTTTCATGAATTATAGATAATTCAGATGGCGCCGCCTGTCGATGCCCCTATCCGTCTGCCCTGTCTTTTCCTGCAACGGGATCGCCTGACGGGATCCTGTCCCCGGGGCGTTTGGGCCGGTGCCTTGGCTTCGATCCGATCGCGGCCGCGCTCAGCGCAGCGGGGGCAGGGTCTTGGCGATCTCGACGAAGCTGCGCACCTGCTCCGAGCGGTTCGAGCGCCGCCAGGCCAGCACCGTACGGCTGCGGAAATTCGGGTGGATGATCGGCCGCGTCTCGACGCTCTTGCCGAGAAAGCCGATCAGGCTTTCGGGGTAGATCGTGACGCCGAGCCCCGCCGCCACCAGCCCGATCAGCGCCAGCGTCGTCGAGGCCTCGAGCTCGACGTTCAGCGTGATCCCCTCGTAGCTGAGCATTTCGGTCAGCCGCCAGCGATATTCCTCCCAGTCGCGGCGGTCGCCGAGGATGATCCTCTGCCCGGCCAGATCCTGCGGCGTGATCGAATAGCGCCGCAGCAGTTCGTGGTTGCGCGGCGTGACCACATAGAGCAGCTCCGACGACAGGAGCACGCTGTGGAAATCGGGGTGCTCGAACGGGCCGATCAGATAGCCCACGTCGATCTCGTCATGGGCCAGCGCAAGCTTTTGCTTTTGCGTGCTGATGTAGCGCAGCGAGACGTCGATTTCGGGGGCATGGCGGCGAAAACGCGCCACCGCCTGCGGCATCAATTCGGTCGCCGCAAACGCCATATAGCCGATTCTCAGATGCCCCGCCTTGCCCTGCGCGACCCGGCGCGCGGTCTGCACCGCGATCTCGTGCTGCGCGACGAGCTGCGCGTTGTCGCGGAAATAGCTCATTCCGGCGGGCGTGAGGGAAACCTCGCGCGTGGTCCGCTCGAAGAGCTTAAATCCCAGCGATTGTTCGAGTTTCTGAATGCGGCGGGTGAGCGCCGACTGGTCGATGTTCAACCGTTCCGCGCTGCGGCGGAAGTTCAGCTCCTCCGCCACGACGACGAAGGAATGGATCAGTTCGAAGCCGAGATCGGTGCTCATGGGGGTATTGATGCAAATTGCGCAATAACAATTGGGAACATACCAATTCATTCCATCGGGTCCAGTGTGGAAATTGGGGGCAGGCGGGTGCTTCCGCCAAGGCTCAGCCGGGGCGCGAAGCCCCGAAGACAGGAGAGACAGATGAGCGACCTCGACCCCAAGGAACTCGACCGCCTGCTCAAGCAGGCATTCGCCGCGGCGACCAAGCTTTACCAGGAGCGCGGCTTCCAGCGCCGCGTCGGCTTCGGCAAGCGCCCGGCGCTGGTCAGCGTCGACCTCGCCAATGCCTGGACGCGCCCGGGCAACCCTTTCACCTGCGATCAGGACAAGATGGATGAGGAAATCATCCCCGGCATGCAGCGCCTGCTGACGGCCTTCCGCGCCGCGAAGCTGCCGGTCGTGCATGTCACCACCGCCTATGAGATCACCGACCGCGACGCGCCCTTCACCGACATGGGCCTGTGGCACAACAAGATCCCGATCGACGTGGTGAACCTGAAGGACAAGGAGCTCTGGGCGATCGACAGCCGCATCGCGCCGGTCGAGGGCGAATATACGCTTCTGAAAAAGCGCGCCTCGGCCTTCCACGGCACCGGGCTGGGCGGCATCCTGCGTTCGGCGGGGGTCGACACGATCCTGGTGACCGGCGTGACCGCCTGCGCCTGCGTGCGCACCACGCTTTGCGACGGGCTCGCCGACGGCTTCCGCACCATCGCGGTGCGTGAATGCATCGGTGACCGGGTGCCGGGCGTCGTCGATTACAACCTCTTCGACATCGACGCCAAATTCGCCGATGTGGAAAGTGTCGACACCTGCGTGTCCTATATCGAAACCCTCGGCAAGCAGGCGATCGCGGCCGAATGACCGACCGGCCCGCGGGTGCTGCCTGCGGGCCTTCCCTTTCAGAGCCGGCGCCAGACCGGCACGCAACAGGAGAGACCAATGACCAGGATTGGCGTGGATGTCGGCGGCACCAACACGGATCTCGTGCTGGAATGCGAGGCGGGCATCTTCTATCACAAGGTGCCCACGACGCTGAAGAACCAGTCGATCGGCGTGGTCGAGGGCGTGCTGGAGATCTGCCGCCGCGCGGGCATCGCGCCGCAGGCGATCGAGACCGTCGTGCACGGCACCACCACCGCGACCAATATCACGATCGAGCACAACGGCTCGGAATGCGGCATGCTGACGACCGAGGGGTTTCGCGAAATCCTGCATATCGGGCGCCACAAGCGGCCCTCGAACTTCTCGCTGCATTTCGACGTGCCCTGGCAGAGCCAGCCGCTGGTCAAACGCCGCAACCGCATCGCCGTGCGCGAACGCATCGCCGTGCCCTCGGGCGAGATCGACGTGCCGCTCGACGAGGAGGCGGTGCGCGCGGCCTGTGCGCTGTTCCGCAAGCGCGGGATCCATTCGGTGGTGATCGGCTTCATGTTCTCCTTCCTCAACGATGCGCATGAGCGCCGCGCGAAGGAGATCGTGCTCGAGGAAATGCCCGAGGCCTATGTCACGCTGTCCTCCGAAGTGGCGAAGGTGATCCGCGAATACGAGCGCTTCTCGACCGCGGCGATGAATTCCTATGTCGGGCCGAAGACCGCCTTCTATCTGCGCGACCTCGAAGCCCGGCTGCAATCGGCGGGCATCCACTCGAAGCTGCGCATCATGCAGTCGAACGGCGGCGTGTCCACCGTCGACGCCTGTGCACGCCGGCCGATCCACATCCTGATGTCGGGCCCGGCCGGTGGCGTGATCGGCGGCGCGTCGGAGGGCACGATGGCGGGCGCGCCCAATATCATCACCGTCGATATCGGCGGCACCTCGGCCGATATCTCGACCATTCCGGGCGGCGCGGTGAAGGTGATGAACCCGCGCGACACTTTCGTTTCGGGGCACCCGGTGCTGGCGCCGATGATCGACATGGTGACGATCGGCGCGGGCGGCGGTTCGGTCGCCTATATCGACGAGGCGGGCGGTTTTCAGGTCGGCCCGCGCTCGGCGGGGTCCGAGCCGGGGCCGGCCTGTTATGGCCGCGGCGGCGTGGAGCCCACGGTGACCGATGCGCAGGTGGTGCTGGGCCGGCTCGACCCGGACATGGCGCTTGGCGGCGATCTGCAGCTCGACGCCGCGCTCGCGCGCAAGGCGGTCGAGGAAAAGATCGCGATCCCGCTCGGGCTCAGTGTGACCGAGGCGGCGCTGGGGATCATCCGCATCATCAACAACAACATGGCGCTTGCGATCCGTTCGAATTCGGTCGCGCGCGGCATGGATCCGCGCGACTTCTCGATCATGCCCTTCGGCGGCGCGGGGCCGCTGCATGGCGTGGCGCTGGCCGAGGCGATGAGCGCGAAGGATGTGATCGTGCCGGTGGCGCCGGGCATCACCGCGGCCGTCGGCCTGCTGAAGAGCGATCTGCGCTATGAGCACACCGATGCGGTGATCCTCGAACTCACGAAGGCCGGGCAGGGCGCGCTCGACCGCGTCAACGCCATCGCCGCGGCGCTGCGCGAACGGGTGCAGGGGGAGCTTGATGCCGACGGTATCGCGCGGGATGCTCAGATGATCGAGATCGTCGCCGAATGCCGCTATGCCGGGCAGGGCTTCGAGCTGCGCGCCGAGATGCCCGAGGGCGCGCTGACCGAGGCGAACAAGGCGCAGGTGATCGAGAGCTTCCACGCGCGCCACGACCTCGACTACGGCTATGCCTATCCGAAGGCCGAGGTCGAGCTGATCACCCTGCGCGCCATCGGTTCGGCCGCGGCGCGGCGCATGGAGGTGCCGCCGATCGCGCGCACCGATGGCACCAGCCCCGAGCGCGCGCGGATGTTCGTGCGGCCCACCACCTTCGACGACGGCCGCACGCTCGAAACGCCCCGCTACGACCGGCGCAAGCTCTTTGCCGGTGATCGCGTGGAAGGCCCCGCGATCCTCGTGCAGCACGATTCCACCACCCTCGTCCCGCCCGGCTATGTCGCTGAGGTGCTGGACTACGGCAACACCCGCGTTCGCGCGCTGACGCTCTGAGAGGTTGAGATGAACAAGATGAGCAAGACCACATTCGAAGTCGATCCGATCTCGCTGCAGGTGAT
Source organism: Paenirhodobacter sp. (assembly GCF_050177655.1). Lineage (NCBI taxonomy): Bacteria > Pseudomonadati > Pseudomonadota > Alphaproteobacteria > Rhodobacterales > Paenirhodobacter > Paenirhodobacter sp. Next base: position 1,895 of record NZ_JBFXGV010000053.1, on the reverse strand, counting down.
CCGGGGCGCGCTGGAAACCATCGCCGAGGAAATGGGCCATGTGCTGTATCGCATGTCGTTTTCCTCGATCATCCGCGAAAGCCAGGATCTGGGCGCGGGGCTCTTCGATCTCAATTACAACACGCTTTGCGAGTCGGAATCGACGCCGATGCACATCGGCTCGATCCCCGCCTATCTGCGCGGCATCGAGGAAACGCTCGAAGACGGCACCTGGCACGAGGGCGACGTGGTGGTGCACAACCACCCTTATTACGGTGCCTCGCACACGCCCGACCTCGCCATTGTGGTGCCGGTGTTCCTCGAGGGGCGGCTGATCGGCTTTGCCGGCAATACCGCGCACCATGTCGATATCGGTGCCGCGACGCCGGGGCTGATCATCGACGTGCCCGACGTCTTTGCCGAGGGGATGCTCTTCGCGGGGACGAAGCTTTATCGCAAGGGCGAGGCGAACGAGGCGATCTGGAACTACATCCGCCGCAATTCGCGCGCCGCGCAGCAGCTCGTCGCCGATATCGAGGCGCAGGTCGCCTCGGCGCGGCTCGGCGCGAAGCGCTTCGTCGAACTCGTGCAGAAATACGGCGAGGAGACGGTCTTCACCGCCGCCAATCAGCTGATGGACTATGCCGAGCGGATGATGCGCCAGCGCATCGCGTCGATCCCGGACGGCGAATACAGCGCCGAGGGCTGGCTCGACGATGACGGGCGCAACCGCGACCGGCAGCTCAAGGTGAAGGTCACGGTGCGGGTGGCGGGCGACGGGCTCGAGGTCGACCTCACCGGTTCGGCCGATCAGACGCCCACCGCCTATAACGTGCCCTTCGAGGGCTCGACCAAGGTCGCCGCCTATGCCGCCTTCCGCAAGCTCCTGCTCGACGTCGCCACCTCCGAGGCGCGGGTGCCCTCGAACGAGGGCTCGTTCCGCCCGATCAAGGTGACCGCGCCCTTGGGCTCGATCTACAACCCGCGGTTCCCGGCCTCGGCCGAGGCGCGCTTCACCCAGTGCAACCGGATGATCGACCTGATCATCCACGCGCTCGCCCCGGTGATGCCGGAAACGGTGATCGCCGGCTCCTCCGCCTCGATCAGCTTTGCCGCCTATTCGGGCGTGCGGCCCTCGGGCGATTACTGGGTGTTCCTCGAGGTGAACGAGGGCGCCTATGGCGGGCGGCCGCGCTCGGACGGGCCCGACAGCATCGACAACCTGATGGCGAACACCCGCAACAACCCGCTCGAAGACCTCGCGATGCATATCCCGATGATCTGCGACCGCTATGAGCTGCGCGACGACGAGCCCTGCGGCGCGGGCGAGTTCCGCGGTGGCATCGGCGTGGTGAAGGCGCAGCGGCTGCTCACGCCCGGCTTCATCACCCATGAATCGGAGCGCCACACCGATGCGCCCTGGGGCATCTTCGGCGGCACCGAGGGCGCGGTCGGGCGCTGCACGATCCACAATGCCCAGGGCGGTGAAGTGAAGGACATGCCGTCGAAATTCTCCGGCCTCGCGGTCGCGGCGGGGGACGTCATGACCTATTACAGCCCGAATGGCGGCGGCTATGGCGACCCGCTCAAACGCCCCGCCCGCAAGGTGCTCGACGACGTGCTCGACGGGTTCTGCTCGGTCGAACGCGCGCGCGAGGTCTATGGCGTGATCGTCGATCTCGAGGCCGAGACCGTCGACATGGCCGCGACCGAGGCCGCCCGCGAAGCAATCCGGGCCGCGCGCTAGCGGCCCGTCTCCCCAAACGGCCCGCAAGAGGCCGACACCCCAACATCGCAACAAGGAGACAGCCATGACCATGGCCGACAAGGCGGGAGATTTCTCGCCCGGAAGAACTGCGCTCATCGAAGAGTCGCTCTTGCCCACCACCCTCGAACCACGCTCCATCGGCATGTGG